>DMQT01000311.1:2764-2979 GCA_003455595.1 Betaproteobacteria bacterium | reverse complement strand
TGGCCGTCCTTCCACGAGCGATAAGCAAAGCGTGCACCACCCATGATCATGATCAAAAACAAGGGATGCAAAATCGGCACCGAGCGTGGCACATTAACCAGACGCAGCACCAGAAATAGCAGCAGCGGCACGATCAAAGCCGCCAGCCCCACTGACAGCAGAATGCGTTTCAGATCGGGCAAGCTGGCAAAGCGCCACAGGCCGCGATACAGGCC
>DMQT01000311.1:1533-2578 GCA_003455595.1 Betaproteobacteria bacterium | reverse complement strand
GAGATCAAACAGGGCGACAACAAGCGTGCGCAGGGATAGGTGAAATTTCACGGAGTTCATGGGTTTTTATTTTCTATTTTTACTATTGATCAATTCATTTTTTCAGTATCAGCCAGCATAAGATTTGTGTTACTTCTGTGCCTGCCGCCAGCGGTACTCCACCACGAGGAGGATAACTGCATAAAGCAACCCCCATAGTGCCAAGCTTGCCATAACCCAGTGCTTGTCAGAAAACCGCAAAACCAGTGCGCTAAGAGCGCAGGCGGCCATAAGCAAATACGCTGCCCATGCCAGCCGTCGGTGCGACCAGCCGGAACGCACCAGACGCTGATAAGCATGGTCATGATGCGCTTGCCACACCTTTTCGCCACGCAAGCCACGGCGCAGCAGCGTAACCGTGGCATCGACAATAAAGGGCGAGAATACCAGCAGCGGAAACCACGCGGGCCATGCCGTTGTCTGCCAGCCCCACAGCCCCAGCGCACCGGCTAAAAAGCCAAGCGGAATCGAACCGACATCGCCCAAAAATACACGCGCAGGATCAAGATTGAAAATCAGAAACGCCAGCGCCGCCGCGGCTACAACAAAAGCCAGCGCCGCAAGTTCTGGTTGCCCGGCCAGCCACGCTGCAACCCCGTAAGCGCCGAAGCCAAAAACCGCCATGCCGCCCGCCAGCCCGTTGCTGCCGTCCATGAAGTTGTAAAGATTCATCATCCAGCCAAGGGCGAGCGCCAAGCCGAGTAGCATAGGCCAGCTTGCCGTATCACCAGCGCCGACTTTTCCAGAGCATGCGACCCACACGGCGGCAATGACTAAATGCACCGGCAAGCGCAGCGCCGCCGACAATCCGCGACGATCATCCACAAAGCAAAAGCCCCCCAACAGAATCAACAGCAACAGCAGTGTCCACAGCGGTGACGGCAATTCGCCACGGAGCGTCAATAGCGCCATGGCGCCGCCAAGAATGCCTGCCAGCACACCCAGCCCGCCGATGCGTGGCGTTGGCACGGCATGTAGCGAGCGGTGATTCGGCTGATCCATGACC
>DMQT01000311.1:0-1460 GCA_003455595.1 Betaproteobacteria bacterium | reverse complement strand
CAGCGAGGGCACGCCGATATCTGCTAAGTGCATTTCCTGATGCCTGCTTTCTTCATCGGCGTGCCATCACATGTCACGACACTGCGCTGTGCAAACCTTAGTCCAGTGCGAAAGGCGGCGACCCGTCGTTGATAGGGGGAATCCATAGCCGTGTCGTCAGGTTCCAGGCAGCGCTGAACGCAGGCCAAGATGCTTAACGAACGGATCAAAGCTCCTGTCGCTATACAGAAGAGGCAATCCGTTCTCGATGCAGCGCGTGGCAATAATCGTGTCAATGGTCTTGCGCATCGTTATTCCGAGCGATCGCAGTACCCGAAAGTTCTTGGCGGCTTGAATGGCCGTGGCCTGCTCTACCAGGTCCACAATCACCAACGAAGTCATGAGCTTCTTGGCTTGGTTAAAGTCACGGTCGCTGATAAAACCTTGAAGCACCTCGGTCAGAATAAGGTCGCCCGTTGCAATGGGCTCATTGCCAAGCAGCGAGTCCAGCTTTTCGGTTTGTGGCGTCGTGGTTCCCCGAAAATAGTCGATCCAAACGCTGGAGTCGACCAAAATCACTTGTCGGCTCTCATTGCATCAAGGTCGCCCTGCCAGTCGAGCTTTCCACGAAAGCGTTTGATTTCCTGCTGCTGCCGTAACCGCAACAAGGTACGGAGTCCCAACTCCACCGCTTCCCGTTTGGTCTTCAACCCAGTCGCCTGAAGGGTGCTTTCCATGAGCTTGTCGTCAATCATGATGTTGGTACGCAGGGTGTGTATCCTTTCATCTATGCCTACACATTGTAGGCTGGGGTCGCTTATCTGACAACTACTCCACTGGAAACAGCTAACGTGCACATCATAGTATTTACTCCTTTGTATAGTAAGAGTAGTAAAAATTGCTATAAGTAGTAATTGATGGAGAAAATCATGGAGCTTGCACGCGTCACGGCCAAAGGTCAGGCAACCATTCCCAAACGTACCAGAGACGCCGCCCATATTCGGGAGGGCGATATGCTGGCGTTTGATCTGGATAGCAACAACCGGATCACCATCAAGCGTATTGATCCATCCATTGATGCCGAGTTATCCGCATTGCAAGAGACGTTGTCTGAATGGAATTCGCCTCAGGACAAGGCAGCCTGTCATTTTCGTTTGAAATTATTCACGCTGGATAAAAATCTGGTTTTGAAGACTATCGGGCATTTATCACCCCAGGATGTGAAATCCGTGCAGGCAGTCTTGACTGAGTATGTTGATATTGGTTAGTTATAACGAATCAACAAAGAGCAGTTTCGGCAGTTTCAAGGTCAAAGTGCAACAAGTGAGAAACCGAAAAGCTCCTGGCGGCGTCTTCAAAACTTCGAACCAGATTCAATCATTGACAAGTTGCCCTCTTGACCCATGCGCTACGAAATACTGGGGAGAGGTATCGAGTCGATGCCCATCAGCGTTCTACAACGTTGTGTATCAGACCGCTCG
>DMQT01000235.1:447-3746 GCA_003455595.1 Betaproteobacteria bacterium | reverse complement strand
TGGGCGGATGGGCTGATCTGAAAATGGTTTTGAGATACGCGCACCTGGCACCAGATCACCTTGCCAGCTACGCTAACAACTCTAAACCAAGGGATTTAGATGCTGTGACCTAGTTTGTACATGGCGCTACCAGCGCATGCGGGTTGTGTGGCCGTGTGTGGCAGGATTGATATATTTTTGTCAGTGACTACTTACGCAGAAAGGCGCGTCGTTGGTGGGCGGTGGCAGTTTCGAACTGTCGACCCCTGCCGTGTGAAGGCAGTGCTCTACCACTGAGCTAACCGCCCAACGAGGCGCGCATTTAAGCACGACGGCACATTTCAGTCAAACAAAATTCGTGTGCTGGCTGCGCTGCATGGCGTAAAATTCGCCTTTTCAAAATCCGGCCTGCCCATGGAAACCATTCGCCTCTCCAAACTCATGTCCGAACGCGGCCTATGCTCGCGGCGCGAAGCTGATGTGTATATCGAGCGCGGCTGGGTCAAGGTCGACGGCAGTGTGGTGAGCGAACTCGGCAGCAAGGTGTTGCCTACTTGCAGCATCGAACTGGCGACGCAGGCACAACGCGAGCAAGGCAGCCGCGTGACCATTTTGCTGCACAAGCCGGTGGGCTATGTGTCGGCGCAGGCGGAAGATGGCTACCAACCGGCGGTCACGCTGGTAACGGCAGCCAACCAGTACGCTGAAGACCACTCCGGTCTGCGCTATTCCAACGAGCACTTGCGCGGCCTGGCCCCGGCCGGGCGGCTGGATATTGATTCGACCGGCTTGCTGGTACTGACGCAGGACGGGCGCATCGCCAAGCAGCTCATCGGCGACGACACCAAGGTGGACAAGGAATATCTTGTACGGGTGCAGGGCAAGCTCTCGGCTGAAGGTTTGAAGCTGCTCAATCATGGTCTGAAGCTGGATGACGCGGCGCTGCGCCCGGCCAAAGTGGTATGGCAAAACGAGGATCAACTCAGCTTTACCCTGCGCGAAGGCAAAAAACGCCAGATTCGCCGCATGTGCGATCTGGTGGGTCTCAAAGTCGTGGGCTTGAAGCGCGTGCGTATCGGCGGCGTTAAGCTCAGCGATCTGCCGCAGGGACAGTGGCGCTATCTGGCAGCCGACGAAAGCTTTTAGCCACGCGCCTGTTTCACGTAAAATAGTCGTTTTTTCGCGTCCGCCTGCCCCATGATCCGTACCCGTTTCGCCCCCAGCCCGACCGGCTATCTACACATCGGCGGCGCCCGCACCGCGCTGTTTTCCTGGGCGTATGCCCGCAAGCACGGCGGCACCTTCATCCTGCGCATCGAAGACACCGACCTGGAGCGCTCCTCGCCGGAATCAGTGGACGCCATCCTGCAGGGTATGGCGTGGCTCGGCATGGATTATGACGAAGGCCCGTTTTACCAGATGCAGCGTATGCCGCGTTACAAAGAAGTCATCGCGCAGATGCTGGCCTCGGGTCACGCCTATTACTGCTACGCCAGCAAGGACGAAGTCGAAACCATGCGTGAGCAGCAGCGTGCCGCTGGGCTCAAGCCGCGCTACGACGGGCACTGGCGTCCCGAAACTGGCAAGACGCTGCCTGAAGCGCCCGCCGATGTGCCGCCTGTAGTGCGTTTCAAGAACCCCGTGGAGGGATCGGTAGCTTGGAACGATCTGGTCAAGGGCGTGATCGAGATCAGCAACAGCGAGCTGGATGATTTGGTCATCGCGCGCCCGGACGGCACGCCCACCTACAACTTCTGCGTGGTGGTGGACGACTGGGACATGAATATCACCCAGGTCATCCGCGGCGACGACCACGTCAACAATACGCCGCGCCAGATCAACATCCTCAAGGCGCTGGGCGCAACGCTGCCGCAATACGCCCACGTGCCAATGATCCTCGGCGCGGATGGCGAACGCCTGTCCAAGCGCCACGGCGCGGTAAGCGTGATGCAATATCTGGAAGACGGCTACCTGCCCGAAGCCCTGCTCAACTATCTGGCGCGGCTGGGCTGGGCGCACGGCGACGAGGAAGTGTTTTCCATGGCACAGTTCGTCGAGTGGTTCAACCTCGAATCGATTAGCCGCTCCCCGGCCAAGTTCAACGGCGAAAAATTGCAATGGATCAACCAGCAATACCTGAAAACCGCTGACAACGACCGCTTGGCGGCACTCACACTGCCGTTCCTGCAACGCGACGGCTGCGATACGCAAACGGGCCCGGCGCTGACCGAGGTGATGCAACTGCTGAAAGAGCGCGTCAACACGCTGGCCGAACTGGCCGATGCGGCGGTACCGTTCTATCGCTACTTGGCACCGTCGGCAGAATTGATTGCGCAACACCTGTCGGCCGAAGCCATACCGGCGCTCACCGTCCTTGCCAATCAACTCAACACCATCGACTGGAATCGTGAGGCGATTCAAGCCACGCTCAAGTCCGTGGTCGCTGAATCCGGCCTCAAAATGCCCAAAATCGCCATGCCGCTACGCGTGCTGGTGACCGGGCAAACGCAGACTCCCAGCATTGACGCAACCCTGGCGCTGCTGGGGCGCGACACCGTAGTGCGCCGACTGCGCAATCACCTTGCACGCCAGCCTGATTAAATAGCAATTCATTAGTATCCACTTTTATTGTTATAATCCTGTGTCTTTAATTTTTGGCTCGCACATTCGGGCTAAAGACCGCCCCTAAAATTCTTTCGCATTGGAGATGTAACATGGCTGACAAGTTGATGATTATGATGGTGAACACCGATCCCGCAAACCCATCCGAACTGGGCGCGCCGTTCTTCCAGGCCACGGTTGCCGCTGCCATGGAATACGAAGTTGAAGTGATTCTGACCGCCCGTTCCGGCCAACTCGCTATCAAAGGCGTCGCTGAAAAGCTGTTCGTGATGGAAGGCTCGCCCAAGAGCGTGTACGACTTCATGAAAGACGCACACGAAGCCGGCGTGCACTTCAAAGTCTGCACCCCAACCCTGGAACTGTGGGGCGACGACCTGATTCCTGAAATCGAGGAAACCGTCGGCGGCGCTTACGTCATCCAGCAAGCCATGGACGACGACGTGGTAACCCTGACCTACTAATCCCAGGTCTGGCAACACAAAAAAACGGCGCATGAAGCGCCGTTTTTTTCGCCCCAACATAAGGCAAATGCGCACAAAGACTTGGCAACAGCGCGTAAAATTGCATTTTCGACCTTGACCCACCTAGTCAATTTCAGGATAATGCCGTTTCGTTGCAAACTGCACCACGCAACACAATTCCCTGATAGCTCAGTTGGTAGAGCGACGGACTGTTAATCCGCAGGTCGTAGGTTCGAA
>DMQT01000235.1:0-334 GCA_003455595.1 Betaproteobacteria bacterium | reverse complement strand
GGAGCCAGACATAGCAAGCAATTTAGGCCATCCTTCGGGGTGGCCTTTTGCTTTTCCGAGTGTTCTGTATTGACCCGAGGCCCCGCCTTGGGTCACACGCTCATCCACACGTCAAAGGAATCGACATGCAGGCAGACCAAGTTCTAAGCCACTTGAAAAAACATGGGCAGCTTCTCGACTTGGAGATAGCATCAGCAACTGGGATTGCACTGGTTCAAGTACGCAAGTCACTGGCTGACTTAACGACGCGGGGAGAAATATCCCTGTGTAGCGTCACCCACTTCAATGGCAACAAGCGTGTTGATGGTTTTCAGTGCAGGATTTCGGGCTATGT
>DMQT01000301.1:2841-6841 GCA_003455595.1 Betaproteobacteria bacterium | reverse complement strand
TTGCGTTGGGCTTCATTGCATTCAGCCCAACCTTGTATTGTAAAAGTGTAGTTGTAGTACTCGGGTTTACCCGAGCGGGAAGACCGGACGCCGTGCCCACCCTTAAGCGGAAAAGCTTGTTGCGTAGATGATGCGCCGGTCTTCCCAATCCTCATGCGAGAAATCGGACAGTATCTTTGGCCCGACCCGGTCGGCAGCCCGCATTCACAAGGTAGATTGCGCGAGGAATCCTCCCGAAACACAAACAAGGAGTCATCATTAAATCCATACTCGGAATTGATGTCGCCAAAGCCAAGCTGGATGTCGCTCTCCAGCTTGCGGATGGCAAGACTCGCAGCAAGGTTGTCGATAACACCCCGCAAGGGTTCGCGGCCTTGTCGGCTTGGCTGGACAAATACGACGTGACCAGCCTGCACGTCTGCATGGAGGCCACCGGCATTTACTGGGAAGCAGTAGCCGAGTTTCTGGCCGATGCCGGTCATACGGTCAGTGTCGTCAATCCGGCGCAGATCAAGGCCTTCGGCGCTGCCGAGCTGGTGCGTACCAAGACCGACCGCGTCGATGCCAAATTGATTGCCCGATTCTGTCTGGCACAACACCCCGAGCCTTGGCATGCGCCGTCTCCGACGATCCGGGAGTTGCGTGCGCTGGTGGCAAGACGCGATGCGTTGATTGCCATGCGTACGCAGGAACATAATCGGCTGCTGGTGGCGCGGGAGGCGGTTCGCCCCGGCATTGAGACCCATCTTGCGTATCTGGAAAAAGCCATTGCCGAGATTGATGCGGCGCTGCGCCAGAAGATCGACGACGACCCCGGTCTCAGGGAGCAGCGCGCATTGCTCGATAGCGTCCCCGGCCTGGGTGATAAAACCATCCCGGTACTGCTGTCGTATTACGGTGGCACGCCCCGATTCGACAAGGCGAAGGAAGCGGTTGCCTTCGCTGGCCTGGATCCGCGTCAGCATGAATCGGGTAGCAGTGTGCGTGGCAAGCCACGCATGTCCAAGGTGGGTCACGCGCCGTTGCGCCGCGCGTTGTACATGCCTGCCATGGTGGCAACGACGCGAACCGTGTGGGGGCGCGCCTTCAGGGATCGGCTGGCCGCCGCTGGCAAACCGCCCATGCTGATTCTCGGCGCAATGATGCGTAAGCTCGTTCATGTCGCCTTCGGCGTACTCAAATCAGGCAAACCCTTCAATCCAGCTTTGCATATTTCTTGACTCGGATAACAGTATCTACGCACTATCGGTACATTCTGACCACCTAAGGTTTAGTTTGAGGGGCGCCCGCTTGGCATATCCGAAGCGATACGAGGTTAGCTGTTACATCCCGCACGATCATAAGATCGTTTATGGAACAAGTGGTCAAGTCTAGCTATGTAGCATACCGCACCCCATCCAATATTCCCAATACCCGCACCAGCAACGCCGCGCGAGCCTCGTCCGGCGCCTTGTTAAGCGCGCCAGTCCATACTGGAAACAGGGACGTTTCTTCCCGCTGCTCATGCTTGGAAAAGTAGCCCGCCAGAATCGCCAGCAGCGGCGCAATCGACGCGCTACTCGCGTCGGTTTCTTCAAAACTCAGTTCGATCATCACCGACTGATTGAGAATTTCGGCGTGCTCCTGCAGCATGGCAGCAGTGGGGTCGAAGCCGAACGCATCGGGCACGGTGCGGATGGCGCGCGCGAGGATGTCGTGTTCGACGGCAAAGTGTTTGCGCAGGCCTTCGACAAACGCCCGCATGATAGCGTGGGCGGCGGTCAACTGCTTGCTGTCGGTGAGGTGGATGACTTGCGAAAACATCGCGTCGAGGCGCTTGTGGTCGCGCTTGAGGGCGTCGAGCACGTCAGTCGGCGGCACGTCTTCGGCACGGTGGATCACCGCTTGCCAGCGCCCTGCTGCATCCCGGCTGATTTCCCAGCGCAGATTGTTGCGCAGTTGCAGGTTGAGGCTGTGCAAGGTAATGGCCGGGTCTTCGGCAAATACAATCGTGGCCGTCTGGCCGCGCAACATATCCTTGATTTCGTAGAACACGGCGGTCTGCAAATGGCTTGCCGGGGTCGCCGTCAGGTCGCAAAAAAAGTCGTTTTCGCTCACGTCAGAATCCGAACATGTGGTCCATGCAGAACGCAGTATCGCCGTGCAACGTGCCGTGATAACCGAACAGGCGGCAGGTCAGGTCACGGATGACGATGTAGGCGGCGTCGCCTGCGCGCTGCCTGGTTTCGGCATCGAACAGTTCGGCATAACGCCAGTGTAAAGACCCGCTGCACGGAATGGCGATTTTACGTTCGGCAATGGCTTGCCCCATGCGGTTGAACAACGTGAGTTGGGTGTCCGATTGCGCGTGCCACGGCGTCGAGGCCGGGTAGATCAGATGGCAGAAGGTATCCAGCGGCGCATCGCCGAGGCGTAAAAACAGACGTGTGCTCAAGCCCGGCGCGGCACCGGCGTACGATTGTGGCTCGTTTTTATAGGTCAACACGGTATTGAACACGTGCGCGCCGAAGCTGGTTTCGGCCATGTGACCGCTGCTGCGCTGGGTATAGCGGCACAGGCTGTGCAGCCAGCCGTCGGCGCTGCCGCCGTGGCTGAAGTCGTAGACCAGCTCGACGTGTCCCGAGCCGCTGGCCAGCGTTGCGCCCTGCCCCGCCAGTAAGGCGTTGAGGTCGAGCGCCACGCTGTCACTGCGCTGCAGGCAGCCGAAGCTGTGCCGCGCCACTTCGCTGCCGCTGGCGTCGTACACAATCGCAGCAATGGGCAGATTCTGCTGCGCGGTGGACATTGGTGTCGGCTGCAATTCGCTGTGCCAGTGCTGCACCGGCAAGATCGGCGCGGGCAGGATATAGCCCTTGCCGAGGTAGTCAGACATGCGGGGAATGCCCGCGTCGGCCACCAGATCGTTACGCTCGACGTTGACGTGCGCCATGCGGCTGCGGCCATGTTTGACCTGAATTTCGTAACGTGGTCGCACGAAATAGCGCCCGGCCTGCACTTCCAGCTGCTGCGGCCAGCGCACTTCGGGGAACAGGCTGGCGACATCCAGCGCGTAGCAGGCGAATGGCGCGATGGACTGCTGCACGGTGCGAATCTCATTGCTGCCCATCAGATTCAGCCCTACTGCGCCTGCCGGAATCGGTACCGGATGGCTGTTCTGAATCCATATCACCACCGACTCATCGTCACGCGGCGCCGGCAGCCCGGCAAACAGATCCGACGGCCAGGCGTTGGCGTCATGCGTACACGACAGCACCGTATCGTCGTTGCCATAGGCATCGAGCGCGTACTTGACCACGTCATGGCGCGCCACGCCGAGTACGTGCATGTACAGCGTGCCGGTGAACTCGCCCAGATTGAAGCGCTGGCGCACCGCCTGGCTGTCAATGATGAGGCTGGCGCCGGGCGCGGCAATCGCCTCTTCCCACTGCGCCAGCACCTGCCCTTGCGTGTCAAACAGCATGAGCCAGACCCTGGGCAGCTGCGCGGCACCCAGCCCCGACCAGTAATCGCAGCTGACGATGCGCGTATGCTGCGTCGCGGTATCGCGCAGAAAACCGAAATTGGTGGCGAAATTGAGCGGATCGAGATAGCGGCGCGGATTGGTGAGCATGGCGTCGGGCAGGCGCATGTCGTCCAGGCTAACGACTGTCATACCGGCAGGCAGCAGGTGGCGGATATGGTCGACAAAACGCCCGGCATCAAATGCCGCGACCAGCAGCGTCGCCGCATCGCTGTGCGCCAGTTCGGTCACCGGCAGCGTTGCCAGCCCAAGCCGGGATTGCGTCAGGTCTTCAAGACGCTGCACGTACACGCCGCGCACATCAAGTCCGGCCAGCGGATAAAACTCGGCGAAGCCTTCGATCATGCCGAGCGGATCGTAGATCGCCACACCGCCTGCCGCGCGCAGTTTTTCCAGCAGCGCCGTCGCCAGCGCGACGCTGAGTGGATGCCCCAGCGCCTTGAAAAAACTGTTGCCGCCCTTGGCGTTGCTGTAGGTTTC
>DMQT01000301.1:0-2785 GCA_003455595.1 Betaproteobacteria bacterium | reverse complement strand
TCGCCGGTAAATGACCGGGTATAACCGCGTTGCTGCAAAGTACGGTGAAACTGCTCGAATTTACTGCTGCCGCCAGTCAGACCTTCAACAAATACCGGCTTGCCGGTAAAGCAGGCTTCAGACGCCATGTTGACCGAATCCGCCGTCACCACCAGATAGTCAGCCAGCGCCAGATACGCCATATAAGGATTGTCGCCGTTGCCGTCCCACACCATGGACGGCACCGCCGCCAGCCGTTGTTTCAACACCGTCAAGGCTTCGGGTGCGGTACGCCGCGACGGGGTCAAGACCACACTGCCGCCACTGCTGCGCGCGGCGGCGATCAGCTTGTCCGCCAGCCTGGCAGCAAACACGGCGTCCAGGGTATAACTGCGATTCGTACCGCCGATCAGCACACCGATCAGCGGGCGCGGCAACTGCGCCAGGCGCGCGCTGAATTGCGTAGCCGCCGCGTTCAATCGCGCCGTGGTGACGCTGTTTACCGCACCCAGGGTTTCAATCACATTCGCGCCCTTGCACTGATCATGCAGCGGCGCGACTATCACATCGAAATGCCGCTGCGCGACGTGTGGATTCTGGATGCGGATATTGAAGCAGCGTCCGCCGCTGGCACGCTTGATGGCGATCGACAGCGCGATATTTAATCGTCCGGTGCCGATCACCACATCCGGCCACGGCGGCACAAACGCATCGCTGCCCGCCCCCAAAAAGCGCAGCGGAGCCAGCCAAAGCTGCGGCGGCAGATACTTCCATGGTGCGCTGGCGACCATGGTTTTTTTGACCACATCCAGACCCAGTGCGTGTGCCAGCCCGAGCGACTGGTTATCCATGCCGATGATGCCGTTAGACAGCACCCAGCAGGTTTGACGCGACCCCACTCAGCGCTTGCCGCCGAACAGATTCTTGAAAAACGCCGAAATACTGTGCCGTTTCTGCTCGCGCCGTTTGACCTTTTCATCCACCACCCAATTCAGCTGTATCGCCCGGCGCGGCCCGACAAACGGCTTGTGGCCGTGCCACGAATTGTCACTGCGGCGAAACGCCAGCAAAGTGCCAATCGCGGGATCAACTTCGGCCACATAATCTTCCAGATCGGTGCCGGAACGCAGCAGGCGCAAGCGTCCGCCCGACTCCTGCCACGCCTCGTTGAAATAGATCAGCATGGTAATGATCTTGGTGCGGCTATCGGTATGGATGCGTCCGTCGGTTTCGTCGGTGTAACCACGCACGGTAATGATGGTCGGACGACCGGTCAGATCAAGGCCGAATTTTTGCTCCACCGCGTGGCGAAATGGCTCGCCTTCCAGTTCGTCCAGAAACTGCCGGAACGCGCCACTAAGTTGCAAGCTGTCGGACGGAAAACTGCCCGGCTGGGTAATTTTCGGGAAGTCGCGAGAAATGGCCGCCAGCACGCCCTGCCTGATAAAGCCCGGCAGGATCAGGTAATCAAACGGGTCACGCTGCAAGGGCTGGGCATTGAATTTATCCAGATCGAGCATCGAAACAGACGGCTGCGCAGGCGCTGCAGGGGCGGTATGTAGGGAAGGGGAAGCGACCATTTCAGTCATTCATTTTGCGAAAAATAGAATCAGTCTAACGGCTTTCGACTATGGTATAAAGCAGCCCGACGCACGCGCAAGCACAATTTTAAAAAAAATACGCACGCGCACTTGAAATCGTCAGCCAATTGCCCAATTTGAAATGACAGCTAAATAGGAGTGAACACTATGCAACAAGAGAATTTGACACAAGCCGCGCAGGAAGCCGCAGAAAACAACGCCGAACATACGATTGAAACCATGCCCAGCCTGGAAGACATGCTCAAGCAATCCGAGCTGTTGGCACAGGAACACCACGACGCCTGGCTGCGTGCCAAAGCCGACGCGGACAACATCCGCAAGCGTGCGCAGATTGATGTGGCGAACGCACACAAATACGCTGTTGATGGCTTTGCCACCGAGTTGCTGGCAGTGAAAGACAGCCTGGAAGCGGCGCTTACTACCGAAACCCCCAGCATAGACAACCTCAAAAGCGGCGTAGAGCTGACCCTCAAGCAACTGACCGCGGCGTTTGAAAAAAACGGCTTGGCAGAAATTCACCCGGTAGGCGAAAAATTCGACCCGCACAAACATCAGGCCATCAGCATGGTGGATGCCGATGCAGAAGCGAATACCGTGGTGGCGGTGCTGCAAAAAGGGTATCAACTGCACGACCGCGTGGTGCGTCCGGCGCTGGTCACGGTGGCGAAAACAAAAAACAGCTGAAATACGCTTGAAATCACCCGCTTTACCCTTATTTACATAACAACTTAAACACTTAACAAGGAATCGCATCATGGGAAAAATCATCGGTATTGACCTCGGCACCACTAACTCCTGCGTGTCCGTCATGGAAAACGGCGTGCCCAAGGTCATCGAAAACGCCGAAGGCGCGCGTACCACGCCGTCCATCGTCGCTTACGCTGAAGACGGCGAAATTCTGGTCGGCGCAGCTGCCAAGCGTCAGGCAGTGACCAATCCGAAAAACACGCTGTACGCAGTGAAGCGCCTGATTGGCCGCCGTTTTGAAGAAAAAGAAGTCCAGAAAGACATCAACCTGATGCCTTACAGCATCGTCAAGGCTGACAACGGCGACGCCTGGGTGGAAGTGCGCGGCAAGAAAATGTCCGCCCCCGAAGTGTCAGCGCAAGTGCTGCTGAAAATGAAAAAGACCGCCGAAGACTACCTGGGCGAGCCGGTGACTGAAGCGGTCATCACCGTACCTGCCTACTTCAACGACAGCCAGC
>DMQT01000238.1:1450-3674 GCA_003455595.1 Betaproteobacteria bacterium | reverse complement strand
CCACGTTACCCTGAATTACAGCGAGCGCCCGGTACCTGCGCTGAACGACATCAACCTCGGCATCCAGCCGGGTGAAACGGTCGCGCTGGTGGGCGCCTCGGGCAGCGGCAAGACCAGTCTGGTCAATCTGATTCCGCGCTTTTACACCGCTGATAGCGGGCAGATACTGCTCGATGGCCACGCCATCACCGACATCACGCTGGCCAGTCTGCGCGCCAACATCGCGCTGGTATCGCAGGACGTGGTGCTGTTCAATGACAGCATCGCCGCCAACATCGCCTATGGCGCGCAAGCGGGTGCCAGCGAGGCCGACATCGTGCGCGCCGCCGAAGCTGCACATGCGATGGAATTCATCCGCGAGCAGCCGCAGGGCTTGCAGACCATGGTCGGCGAGAACGGCGTCAAACTGTCCGGTGGCCAGCGCCAGCGCATCGCCATCGCCCGTGCCTTACTCAAAAACGCGCCGGTGCTGATTCTCGACGAGGCCACCTCGGCACTTGATACCCAATCCGAACGCCACGTGCAGGCGGCGCTGGAAACCCTGATGCAAGGCCGCACCACACTGGTCATCGCGCACCGCCTGTCGACCATCGAAAATGCCGACCGCATCGCCGTGATGCAGCAGGGCCGCATCATCGAGATCGGCAGCCACGCTGAGTTGCTGGCGCAAAACGGCGCGTATGCCCATCTGCACCGGCTGCAATTCCATGAGGCCAAGCCATGATTCCCGAACCCGCCAACAACGCCATCCTGACCGTCAAACCGCCACGCTCCCTGCTCTCCGCCGCAGGCAAAGCCATCGGCGATTTCGCCATGATCCGTCCCGGCGATCGCATCCTGCTGGGCATTTCCGGCGGCAAGGATTCGCTGTCATTGCTGCACGTGCTGCTGGATCTGCAAAAGCGCGCGCCGGTGAAATTCGAACTCGCCGCCTGTACCGTCGACCCGCAATCGCCCGACTACGACCCCAGCGTGTTGAAACCGTATCTGGCCGGGCTCGGCGTGCCGTATTTTTTCGAAAGCCAGCCGGTGCTGGAAGAAGCCAAGCGCAATATGGACGGCGATTCGTTCTGCGCCTACTGTTCCAGAATGCGGCGCGGCATCCTCTACCGCGTGGCGCGCGAAAATGGCTACAACGTGCTGGCGCTGGCGCAGCACCTGGATGACCTGGCCGAAACCTTCTTCATGTCGGCGTTTTTCGGCGGCAAGCTGCGCACCATGCAGGCGCATTACACCAACGACGCCGGCGACGTGCGCGTGATCCGGCCTTTCGTCTACGTGCGCGAACGCCAGACTGTCGATTTCGCCAAACACGCCGCGCTGCCGGTGGTGTCGGAAAACTGTCCGGCGTGCTTCGCCATGCCAATGCAGCGCCAGAGCATGAAACTGATGCTGGCGGAGCAGGAAAAATCCCATCCCAAACTCTTCGCCAGTCTGCTTACAGCCATGCGCCCACTGATGCAGACTACAACAACCCCATGATTAGCATGGTGTTTATGCGGCATGACTTACGCTAGAATCGCGCCTTTCGCATTCCCACTTTTACCCCTTACCGCAGGATATATAACATGCAAAAACCGATCATCACTTCGTTCATTCCGCCGCGCCGTACGCTGATGGGACCCGGCCCGTCCGACGTACCGCAACGCGTGCTCGACGCCATGGCGCGCCCCACCATCGGCCACCTCGACCCGGCATTTGTGGGCATGATGGGCGAGATGAAAGAGCTGTTGCGCTACGCGTTCCAGACCGAAAATGCACTCACCATGCCGGTGTCCGCACCCGGTTCGGCGGGGATGGAAATGTGCTTCGTCAACCTGGTGGAGCCAGGCGATAAAGTCATCGTGTGTAAAAACGGCGTATTCGGCGGCCGCATGCTGGAAAACGTCAAGCGCACCGGCGGCGTGCCGGTGGTGGTCGAAGACGCCTGGGGCGTACCGGTTGACGTGGAAAAAGTCGAAGCCGCCTTTGCCGCCAATCCCGATACCAAGGTACTCGCTTTCGTACACGCTGAAACCTCCACCGGCGCACGCTCCGACGCACAGGCGCTGGCCGCCATCGCGCACAAATACGGCGCGCTGGTGATTGCCGATTGCGTCACGTCGCTGGCCGGTATCCCGCTGATGGTGGACGAATGGGAACTCGACGCGGTGTATTCCGGCAGCCAGAAATGCCTGTCGTGCACCCCCGGCCTGTCGCCGGTGACGTTCAACGAACGCGCCAT
>DMQT01000238.1:0-1338 GCA_003455595.1 Betaproteobacteria bacterium | reverse complement strand
CACACCGCCCCGGTCAACACCCTCTATGGCCTGCACGAATCGCTCGTCATGCTGGCCGAAGAAGGCATCGAAAACAGCTGGGAACGCCACGCCAACAACCACGCCATGCTGCGCGACGGGTTTGAAGCCATGGGACTGAAATTCGTGGTGGAAAAAGACTATCGCTTGCCGCAGTTGAATACCGTCTACATCCCTGAAGGCGTTGACGATGCGGCAGTGCGCACCCGGCTGCTGAACGAATTCAATCTCGAAATCGGCGCGGGTCTGGGCGATCTGGCCGGTAAAGTGTGGCGCTTCGGCCTGATGGGCCACGCCAGCCGGGTGGAGAATATTGATTACTGCTTGTCGTCGTTGAAACAGGCGCTTTGACGTCTAGCTAAACAACCGACTGAATTCATCAAGACAGAATGGGCATTAAAAAAGGGGCGAAAGCCCCTTTTTTAATGCGATTGCGGCTTTCTCCAGTGCTCCCTTTCTCACCACCCCGGAAAGCTATGCGGGAAAGCTGCGCAAGAGTCTGCGCATTGCGTTGTAGTTCATTAAGCTGCTTTTCGTTGCTTTTCTGTGGGCGCTGGATCAGCCGACACAGCTTTTGCTGCCTTCTTTCTTGCTACCATATCTGACGCGGCATCGCGTAGAAGCTGTTTCTTTTCGCACTCTGCAAACCTTCTAAGAGCTTGACGCATCAATGGTTGGTATCCAAGGCCATGAAGTGCAGCGATAAGTTTAAAATCCTCAATTAAAGATTTTTCAAGGCGAATGGAAATCGGTTGCAGGTCAAGATGATCATTAACTATTGATTCAAAATCATCAGGAGCGACCGCCGCAAACTCTTCTGTTCTACCAAGCTCACCTGAACTCCATGCTTCCTCGGTATCCGGGATAGATAGATTAGTCGATTTTTTGCTCATGGTTTTCCTCTTTGTACCCTGCGGGTAGTTGTGTGCATTCGTGCCAAGTCTAGCAGTTAACCGTCAAGGTTAAGGCAGCCCGACTTTTTTGTATATACGTAGTTCAGTGGCATTTGGATCATAGGCTGACTTGATTACAATTCCACTATTTGTGGGCATATACGCCACTTTCAAGTTTCGTCCAAAGTCTGTTTCAGCAATAAACCACCTTGTAAGTGGATTAGTCAAGTGCTGCGCCCGCGTATCAATCAAGTCTTTCCCTGTACGGTTAGCAAAATACTGCACGATTTCGCTTTCGGTTACAGGAGGAGTTTTGCCAGCCAGCTTTGCCCGTATTCCAGTAGAAATAATAAGATTCATAAATATGGAAAATTAAGGCAGATTAGTATTGTATATACAATGTTAAAATAAAGGCAAGCTTTAAATT
>DMQT01000031.1 GCA_003455595.1 Betaproteobacteria bacterium | reverse complement strand
CACGCCAACACATCGAAATCAATCAATAAATGTGATGCAACCAATTGAATTAATTATACAATTTATAATTAATTAATTTTATTCGAATGTACTGTTATGCCTGTTTAGCGGTTCAAAACAGCATCAAGATTGAGGTGTAAAACGACATTATTTTGATCCGGCGTAGCAAACCAAGGCTGGGCGCCCAGCAAGGGCGCGGCGATATGCGTCTGTATGGCAGCCAGATTGGCGTCGAACGCTGGCATATCAGGCATTATCTGATTGGCAACCCAACCCGCCAGCGGCACGCCGGACTGTTGAATCGCAGCCGCAGTCAGCAGCGCATGATTGATGCAGCCGAGCCGCATGCCCACCACCAGAATCACCGGCAAACCCAGCTGAGACGCCAAATCGGCCATGCTATGCTGCGCATTCAGAGGCACGAGCCAACCGCCCGCCCCCTCCACCACGACAACATCGGCTTGCGCCTGCAACGCGCGACAAGCAGCCACTATTTTATCCAATTGTATCGTCACGCCCGCCTGGGCAGCAGCAAGGTGGGGTGCAATCGGCGGTTCGAAGCGGTACGGATTTACCCACGCTGGATCAGCCTGCACACTGGATGCGGCTATCAACTGTTCAACATCGCCCCAATACGCCACGGCGTCACGCCAGTCACAACCCGCAGCAACCGGCTTCATGCCAACACAGCTTAGGCCTGACGCGGCAAACCCATGCAGCAGCGCCGCTGCGATACACGTCTTTCCCACGCTGGTATCGGTGCCCGTCACGAAAAAGCCTTGACCAGAAAAACCACGCCCGCTCACAGCAGACCTTTTTCGGAACGGTGACGCTGTATATCCATCTGGATGATGTGACGGCCATCCGCAGTGCGGGTTTTCTGATTCACCCAGGCGTGGCCATAAATCACTTCATACGTTGCGGGCAGACGGCCTTCCTGGCGGAATTTTTCGTAGGCCGCCTCAAGCGCTTGCCAGCGCGTACGTCCCATCAGCCCTTGATTGCGCCCGGCGGTGACGTTGTGCGCACCAATCGCTTTGAGTTCTTGCATCAGGGGTTTTAGATCGTCATAGGTGAGGGTAATGTATTCCATGTCCATCACCGGCGTGGCGAACCCGGCTGACACCAGCACATCGCCGATGTCGTGCATGTCAACGAAACGGTTGACGTGACTGTAACCGTCCACGCAGGCGAAGGCCTGGCGCAACTCTTTCAGGGTATCCGGCCCGAAAGTGGCAAACATCAACAGCCCGCCGGGTGCCAGCACGCGGTAGAGCTCGCCAAAACTCACATTCATGTCATTGCACCATTGCAGCGCCAGGCTCGACCACACCATGTCCACGCTGGACGTTTTCAGCGGTAGCCGGTCAATATCCGCGCATACTGCATCGAATGGCGCAGCACGGCTGAGGCGCTGCCACAGACTGGGTTTGGGACGCGCGATTTGCAGCATGGATTCAGCCAGATCGAGCGCCAGCAAATGCGCATCGGGGTAGCGCGTACGCAACTGCGTGCTGCCGTAACCGGTGCCGGCACCGGCGTCGAGTAGCAGCATTGGCGCATGCTTGATGTAATCGAGCCGCGCCAGCATGCGGTCGGTAATCTCGCGCTGCAGCACCGCGTGCGCGTCATAGCTCGGTGCGGCGTGGTCGAATGCCGCGCGCACCAGACGTTTGTCGAGATCGTAGCTGTCCTCAGCCATGCAAAAAATCCGTTAAGGCTGCCGTGAAATCGGCGCTGTGTGAAAGAAATGGCGCGTGCGATGCGCCTGCTACCGCGTGCAGGCGTGCGTATGGCAGCGCATCCGCCAACCACTGCCCTGCGGCCAGCGGTGCCAGTGTGTCGTGTTCGCCGTGTATCACCAATGCAGCTTGGGTAATCCCGGCGAGGTTCGCGCGCAAATCGGCGTGCAGCAAAATCGCCAAGCCATCCTTGAGCACCGCTTCGGTCGGCTGGCCGCGCGCAAACAGCAGCGCGCGCAGCTGCCCCAACACCGCACGCGCCGCCGCATCACCTTGCGCCTGCAAGGCGAGAAAGCGCTTCAACGTGCCGGCGTAATCGTGCGCCAGACCGTCGGCAAACAGCTGCAACACCGTCGGCGCCACGCCCAGCGACCAGTCAGCACGGTTGACGAAACACGGATTGCAACCCACCGTCACCAGCCGCTGCACGCGCGACGGGTAAGTGGCGGCCAAGGTCAGCGCGATCTGCCCGCCTAGCGACCAGCCGCACAGATGAAAGCGCGATGGCAGCGCATCCGCCAGCTGCTGTGCGAGTGTATCCAGCGTATACGGCGCGATCGCCGCGCTGTCGCCATAGCCGGGCAAATCCACCACGTGCACGCGATAGCGCTGCGCCAGTGCAGGCACCACGCCCGCCCACACCCCGCCGTGCATGCCCCAGCCATGCAGCAACACCAGATTGACGCCTGCGCCCGACGACTCGATGTGCAAATCAGTCATGCGCCTGCAGCGCGTTCAACGCCACCACCAGTTGCGCCACCTCGGCCTGCGTGTGCGCTGCCGATAAGGTGATCCGCAGGCGCGCCGCGTTGACCGGCACGGTAGGCGGGCGTATCGCCGATACCAGCATGCCGCGCTCCAGCAGCACCTGGCTGGCAGCCAGCGCAGCAATGTTGCCGCCGATCAGCACCGGCTGTATCGGCGTGTCCGACGCCATCAGCTGCCAGGCGCTGCCTGCCAGACCATCGCGTAATTGCTGAATCAACTGCTGTAATTGCGCACGACGCGCATCGCCCGATTCGATCAAATCCATGCTCGCCAGCAACGTCGCCGACAGCAGTGGCGGCGTTGCAGTGGTGTAAATGTAGGTGCGCGCGCTTTGTACCAGCCAGTCGATCACCTCTGCCGCACCCGCCACCACTGCACCGGCCACGCCTGCGGCCTTGCCCAGTGTCGCCATGTACACGATGCGCGGCGAAACCAGCCCGAAATGACTCAGCGCACCGCGGCCGTTGTGTCCCAGCACGCCGAAGCCGTGCGCGTCGTCCACCAGCAACCAGGCATCATGGCGTTCACACAGCGCCAGCAATGCTGGCAGCGGGGCAATATCGCCGTCCATGCTGAATACCGCATCGACCAATACCAGTTTTTGCCGCGCCGTACTGGCAGCCAGTTGCGTGTCCAGCGTGGCCAGATCATTGTGCGGATAGCGAAAGAATTTAGCACGTGACAGCAGTGCGGCGTCGTTCAGCGAGGCGTGGTTGAGACGGTCGCCAAACACCGCGCCATCGCGCCCGAGTAACGCCGTGACCACGCCGATATTCGCCATGTAGCCGGTAGAAAACAGCAGCGCGGCAGGCAGCCCAACGAATTCGGCGAAGCGGGTTTCAAACGCGTGATGCGCGGCGTGGTGGCCGGTGATGAGGTGCGACGCACCCGCGCCCACGCCCATGGTCTGCGCTGCGGCACTGGCGGCGTCACACAGCGCGGGATGACTGGCCAGACCGAGATAGTCATTACTGCAAAACGACACCAGCGCCCGCCCGTCCACCTGTATGTGCGTGCCTTGCGGACTTTCCAGCAGCCGCCGCTGACGCTTCAGGCCTTGCGCTTCCAGTTGCGCCAGGTCATCACGCAACCGCGCCAGCGCAGCAAAAGGCATCGCGCTCGTCACCCGTGGATTTAGTGCGCTGCGCCCTGCGCGCGTATACCCAGCTTATCGAGCAGGTCGCGGTCGCGCGAGACATCCGGATTGCCGGTGGTAAGCAGCTTTTCGCCGTAAAAAATCGAGTTGGCGCCAGCCAGAAAGCACAG
This sequence comes from Betaproteobacteria bacterium, assembly GCA_003455595.1. Taxonomy (GTDB): domain Bacteria; phylum Pseudomonadota; class Gammaproteobacteria; order Burkholderiales; family Sulfuriferulaceae; genus Sulfuriferula. Next base: position 4,287 of record DMQT01000031.1, on the reverse strand, counting down.
CGCCTGGATGGCTTCGGACATTTCCTGTCGCCCGGCCGATAGCCGCACGTAGCTTTTTGACAGCACAATGCGCGCCACCGCTATGGTGCGCACGAATTCCAGCGGGTCCATCGCGGCAGTGTCCTGCAGCGGCGTGCCTTCGACCTGCACCAGCATGTTGATCGGCACCGATTCCGGCTGCGGGTCGAGATTGGCCAACTGGGCAATCAACCCGGCACGCTGGGTGCGTGATTCGCCCATGCCGACGATGCCGCCGCAGCACACGTGCAGATCGGCACCGCGCACGCGTTCCAGCGTGTCGAGGCGATCCTGGTAATCGCGCGTGGTGATGATCTCGCCGTAAAACTCGGGCGAGGTGTCAAGGTTGTGGTTGTAGTAGTCCAGCCCGGCGTCGCGCAATTGCTCGGCTTGGCCGTCTTTCAGCATGCCCAGCGTGGCGCAGGTTTCCAGCCCCAGCGCTTTGACTTCGCGCACCATGTCCAGCACCGGATCAAGATCGCGCTGCTTCGGCCCGCGCCAGGCAGCGCCCATGCAGAAGCGCGTTGCACCCGCCGCCTTGGCGGCACGCGCGGCGTCTAGCACCGCGTTGATTTCCAGCAAACCCTGATTTTCCACGCCGGTGTCGTAGCGTGCGGCCTGCGGGCAGTAGCCACAATCCTCCGAGCAGCCGCCGGTTTTGATCGACAGCAGCGTGGAGAGTTGCACACTATTCGGATCAAAATGCGTGCGGTGCATCGTTTGCGCCTGGAACATCAAGTCGCTGAATGGCAACGCAAACAACGCCTCCACCTCGGCAACGCGCCATGTTTGTGGGGTGTCTGTCGCAGTGGGTTGGGTCATATCATTCATTGGTTTCTACCTCGATAGTGATGTCTTGCCAGTTTTCCCGGCTTGCTTTGTAAATGGCCCACAGCCCCCACGGCACCACGATTGCAACCATAATTGCCCACACCGCCACCAGCCCGTGCCAGTTGTCGAACAGCATGTAAATCGGTTGCCCAATGATCATCATCGCCCCGGCCGCGCCGTAAAACCGATAACCGGCAAAGCGGTTGTATTGCACGGTGAGCGGGTTGGGGTGGTGCGCAATGGAGGCGTACACAAAAATTGACGCAGCGATCCAGATCATCAGTAGCGGTGCAATCAGCGTAGCGATGATGCTGGCGATGCCAAACAACTGCGCCGCAAAACGGGAATGCGCCGCCGTAATGACTTTTTTAACTTTCATCTGAATGCCTGCGCGATATAGTGACGGAATTGTCTTTTATTTCAGCCTGATAGTCAATTTTTACCCACCCAATGCTGAACATCTGCACAAATTTTATGCAGCACCTGCTGCCGCAGGATTGCCTGCTGTGCGGCGCCTATTCGGGGCGTGCCAAACTCTGCCCCGACTGCCACGCAGATTTGCCCTACCATACGGCGGCGTGTTGTCCGGCATGTGCGATGCCTGCGCTCGACGGCCATCTCTGCGGCCAGTGCCTCAAACACCCGCCGCCCTTCAGCCGAACCGAGGTCGCATTTACCTATGCGTTTCCGCTCGATCGTCTGGTGCTGGCCCTCAAATACGGACACCAGCTTGCCGTCGTCTCGCTGTTGGCAGATACGCTATGCGCGCGCGTGGTCGGGCACGCCTTGCCCGACCTGCTCATCCCAATGCCGCTGCACCCCAACCGGCTGCGCGAACGCGGCTTTAACCAGGCGCATGAAATTGCCCGGCACATGGCACAGCAGCTATGCCTGCCGGTATGGCCAAATGCCGCCACACGCGTCATTGATACCGCACCGCAAGCCAGCCTGCCGCTCAAGCAGCGCCGCAAAAACCTGCGCGAGGCGTTTACCTGCAATACCCGCGTGGCGGGAAAAAGGGTAGCGATTATTGACGATGTGATGACCAGCGGCAGCACATTGGAGGCGCTGACGGAAGTATTGCTAAAAGCCGGTGCGGTAGAGGTGCAATGCTGGGTAGTGGCGCGCGCGGTGATGCAGCACAATTTTTAGTTGTACCGCACCCCGGCTGGGCTGGGACGGGTTCAGACAGCCAATTCAAACACCTGCCGTGATTCGATCAAATCGACATTCTGATGCTCACCCAACGCGACCATACCGTGCCGTTCCAATTGCGCCACCAGTGCGGGGATAGCATCCGTGCCGATGCCATAATCAGACAGGCGGGTCGGTACTTGCATCGCTTCGAAAAATTCCCGTGTACGTTGAATAGCCGCGTCAATCCGCGCGTCTTCATCGCCGTCGCGCACCCCCCATACCCGCTCTGCGTATTGCAACAGCTTGGCGCGCTTTTGCGTACGCCTTACCTGCAACATGGCTGGCAACACAACCGCCAGCGTTTGCGCATGGTCGAGCCCGTGCAGCGCGGTGAGTTCGTGACCGAGCATATGCGTAGCCCAATCCTGCGGCACGCCCGCGCCGATCAGGCCGTTCAGCGCCAGCGTCGCGGTCCACATCAGGTTGGCACGCACAGCATAGTCTTGCGGGGTTTGCAGCGCTTTCGGACCCTCTTCGATCAAGGTGAGCAACAAGCCTTCGGCAAAACGATCCTGCACCTTTGCGTCGGCTGGATAGGTCAGGTATTGCTCGACAATATGCACGAATGCATCGACTACGCCGTTGGCCACCTGGCGCGGCGGCAGCGTATAGGTACGGGTAGGATCGAGCACCGAAAAACGCGGAAATATCATCGGACTGGCAAACGCCAGCTTGTCATTCCCCTCGCGCCGGGTGATCACGGCGAAGTTGTTCATTTCCGAGCCGGTAGCGGGCAGCGTGAGCACCGTACCAAACGGGATGGCGCTGACCACAGCGGCATGCTCTGAAAGTATGCGCCACGGATCACCTTCAAACGGGATGGCGGCGGCGATGAACTTGGTCCCGTCAATCACCGAACCACCGCCCACGGCGAGCAGGAAATCAATCCGTTCGCGGCGCGCCAACTCCACCGCCTGCATCAGGGTTTCATACGTGGGGTTGGGCTCGATGCCGGCAAATTCAAATACGGTGAAGTCCTTGAGCGCGGTTTTGACCTCATCCAGCGTGCCGGTCTTGACCACACTGCCGCCGCCGTAGGTAATGAGAATACGGGCACCAGCGGGAATTTCAGCTGCAAGATTGGCCAGTTGGCCTTGGCCGAAAAGTATCCGCGTCGGGTTATGAAGGCTGAAATTCTGCATGATTTAATCCTGGGCTTGATTGAGGAAAGGGTAGTCGGTGTAGCCGTGCTCATCGCCGCCATAAAGAGTAGTTGGATCCAGCTCGTTAAGCGGTGCATTACTGCGCAGGCGCTCGACCAGATCAGGGTTGGAAATAAATGGCCGGCCGAAGGCGATGAGATCAGCCGTATTGCCGGCCCGTGCGGCCAGCGCCATTTCACGCGTATAGCAGTTATTGACCATCCAGGCATTGGGAAAGTGCTGGCGCAGGCTATCGAAATCGAAGTCGCGCCCGGTTTCACGCGGGCCGCCGGTGTTGCCTTCGATCATATGCACATAGCCCAAGTTGCGCGCGCCCAGTTGGTCGACCACGTAACTGAATAGCGGCGCTGGATTGCTGTCGTCGATGTCATTAAACGCACTGAGCGGCGAAAGGCGCACACTCACGCGTTCCGGGGGCCACACCGAGAGCACGGCATCGGTTACTTCGAGCAGAAAACGGCTGCGGTTCTCGATGCTGCCGCCGTAAATATCGCTACGCTGGTTGGTCTTGTCGCGCAGGAACTGGTCGATCAGGTAGCCGTTGGCAGCATGAATCTCGACGCCGTCGAAACCCGCATCGAGTGCATTCTGCGCCGCACGCTGGTAGTCGGCGACAACACCGGGAATCTCGGCTAGTTCGAGCGCACGCGGCGTGACCATATCCTCTTTACCCTGACTGGTATACACCGTGCCTTCGGGCTTGATGGCCGAGGGCGCCACCGGGAGCGCACCGTCAGGTTGGAACTCCGGATGCGAAATGCGACCGACATGCCAGAGCTGGATGAATATCTTCCCGCCTGCGGCATGTACTGCGTCAGTCACCTTGCGCCAGCCAGCGATCTGCTCCGCGCTGTAGATGCCTGGCGTCTGCACGTAGCCTTTACCCTGCTGCGTGATCTGCGTTGCCTCGCTGATAATCAGGCCGGCGCTGGCCCGTTGCGTGTAATACGTCACCGCGAGCGGACCCGGCACATCGCCCGCCAGCGCCCGGCTACGCGTCAGCGGTGCCATCACGATACGGTTCGCCAGCGTCAGCGAGCCCAGCATATAGGGTTGGAACAGGTCGGTCAGTGTTGCG
>DMQT01000321.1 GCA_003455595.1 Betaproteobacteria bacterium | reverse complement strand
CGCATCCGGTCATTATTAAAAAAACATGCGCCTCACTGGGCGCATGTCGGCATAACACGAAACGATTTCAGCACGGCTTTAACACCATCGCTGTTACATTTTGGCCAGTAACGCCTTGGCATCGTCAAGACCAGGAAAAGCCGTCTTGGCAGCAACCGACTGCTGCAAATGTGTTTTGGCTGATTGCATATCGCCTTTCTTGTAGAACAACATGCCGAGGTGGTACTGGAAGATGGGTATTTTGGGTGCTTTCGCGACCGCTTTTTCCAGTATCGGCTGGGCACGAGCATAGTCACCCGATTTGACGTAGAGCCAGCCCAGCGTGTCGAGGTAGACCGGGTTGTCGGAGTTGGCGAAGCGCTGCGCCAGCACCGTTGCCCGGGCCATGCTCGCCTTGTCGCCCTTGACGTCGGTCAGGATCGACGCGAGGTTATTGGCGATCACGTCGCTATTGGGTGCGGTCTTCAATATGCTTTCATACTCGGCGATAGCCTTGTCATAATCGCCCGTTTTCTGATAAATCTCAGACAACGATGCTCGTAGCTGCGCATTGTCCGGGATGGCAGTCAGCCCCTGCTGTAACGCCAGGATTGCCGCCTTGGTGTCGCCACCTACCAGCGCGAGTTTCGCCAGCGCAATGTAGGCTGCCGGATTTTTGGGGCTAATGCTTACCACCTTGCTGAACGCTGTATTAGCCTCGGCGTATTTTTTCTGGTTGGCATACAGGCTGCCCAGCAAAGTGTACGCAGTGGCATTATTCGGCGTGGCCTGGATTGCCTGATTGATGCGGGCTAGCGCCTGATCGGCTTTACCCTGTAGCATCAGCGAATTCACCAGCGCCGACAGCGCCTCGGCCGACTGTGGCGCTTTTTGCAAGGCCAATTCGAACTCCGTAGCCGCCTTGTCGAATTTCTTCTGCGCCTGGTAAATGGTGCCAAGCTGGTAATACCCGACCGGCTGATTCGGCAACGCCTCCTTGACCTTGTTCATGTAGGCTTCGGCATCCGGCCAATCCTGCTTGGCGGCATAAATTTCAGACTTGGTCTGCATCGCACCGGTATTTTTCGGGTCTTTCGCCAGCACCGCGTCCATGTCTTTCAGCGCACCGTCATAGTCACCCTGGGATGCCAGGAAATTGGCCCGCGCAAAGCGGATATCGAACTTGTCCGGGTACAGCGACACAGCGTTATCAAACGTATCGCGCGCCAGTTGTGGTTCCTTGTTTTCCAGATGCGCCTTGGTCAGCAAGCTGATGACCTGGACCGAATCCGGTTGCGCTTTCAACACGCTGCGGAAGTCGATGATCGCGTCTTTTGCATCGCCGCGCGTCAATTCAATCTTGCCGCGTAGCAGCAAGGCATCATTGTCCTGTGGATTCCNNAAGGCGTCATTGTCCTGCGGATTCAGCTTCAGGACGTCCGCGATCAGCTTTTCGGCTTGCGGGATATTTCCGGCAGCCAGCTGCAGGCGTGCGCTCTGCCCCATGGCTTTGGTACCATCGGGTCCGGCCTTGTCCATGTCGGCAATATCCTGAAACACGCGCAGCGCCTGATCCGGCTTGCCCATGGCCTCATACAGTTTGGCCAGGCCAAAACGCAGCGGATAAGACTTCGACTGCGGCGTTTTCTGGATCATCGACAACAGTTCTTTTTCCGCTACCGCACCCCCCCGACGCGTCGCCAGGAATTCAGCCAACAACAAATCGCGCTTGATGTCTTCCGGATCGGCCTGGATGGCATCGCGCAGCACTTTTTCAGCCTTGTCCAACTGATTCAGCCCCGCATAAAACGTCGCCAGCGCCACACGATAATCCAGCTTCTTCGGATCAATCGCGATAATGCTCTGGTATAGCTGTTCAGCCTTGGGGAAATCCTTGGCTTTCAGCGCAAAGCTTATCCGCGTCTGGCGCAGCGGAATATTCTTCGGGTTGGCCTGCATGCCCTGATCCAGCACCGCTTGCGCCTTGATGTCATTGCCCTGCTTGCTGTAGAGGAAAGCCAGCAGACTGATGGCATCGTCCTGCGCCGGATTTGCCGCGACCACGCGGCTGGCTTCCGCAATGGCACCGTCGATGTCGCCTTTGCGCATCATCAGCGCGGCTTTCAGCGTCTGACCAGCGGGATCGTTAGGTTGTTTTGCCAGAATCTCGCTGACCATTTTTTCTGCCTTGGCGGTATCGCCCATGAGCAGGTAAATGCGACCCAGCTTGGCCTTGGCCGGCAGATGGTTGGGGTCGATCTCGACCGCCTTGAGATAATTTCCATAGGCTTTCGGCCACGCCTGCTGCTGCTCTTCAATCTCGCCCATCAGGTAGTAGCCATCGGCACTTTTGGGATCGAGCTGCAATACATTCTTCGACTCTACACGCGCCTTGTCGTAATCCGCCTGGGCGTAGAATTCCCTGGCTTTCTTCAGGTGCTCGGCGGTCCGCTCGGCCTTGCTGCCACACCCCGACAGACCCAACGACGCAGCCAGCAACAGCGCGATCAATACACCACTCTTTCTTGCAGCACCCATTCCGACTTCCTCCGTATTGGTATTTCGATTTCGTTGATGCAAACTCGTATTACGTCAGCGCACCCCGTGCAACCAGCACCAGCAGCGCCGCAGAAACCACCCAACGCATGATATTCCAACGCCTCACGGTATTGGTCAACACCAGCTCGATGGCGTAGAAAAGAATAATCAGCTTGGCGACTTCCACCCCGACGTTTGCGCCGCCTAGCTTACTCAAGTGCAGGTCGGGCAAATTGGGCACCACCAGCGCAATGAAAATGATCAGATAATCCAACGTCGTGCCGCTGAACGTATCCGTACGGGAAAATCGAAAACCGATTGCAATCGACACCACCAGCGCCCCCAGCAACACATTCCTGAGCAGTGCAAAATCGCCCAGCACGCCCGGTGCGACTTGAGCCAGATAGACGACCATCGCCAGTGTGATATAGGCGACAGCCCGTTCGAGCGTATGAAACGGCTGGCCTCGACGTTTGAAATAAGCCAGGCACATCACCAGCAGCAACATGCCCGCCAGCCAGGCGACATCCTGGGACACATGCGCCACCAACAGCGCACCCAGCACCAGGAACATCGCGATGACGCTCACGGTGAAATAGAACACGGCTTTCAACAGCCGGTCATCCTGGCGCAGCCAGCCTAGCCAGCGCTCGATCGACAAACGGCTTGGCCCATCCTTTTGCACATGCATGCGCCAGCCGAACAGGTTGGCTAAGCGGAAAAAGACGATCACTGCGGCGCACAGCAGCAGGTATACCGATACCACCAGGCCATCCGGCTGGTAACGCAAAAAATAGGCACCCAGCACAAACAGCGACTGTATGAGGTAGATCAGAAACACCGCCTCGTAATGGGTGAACGCCAAGGCCAATAGTTTGTGGTGAATATGGTTCTTGTCTGGTGAAAACGCCGAACGCTTCTCGTACACCCGCTGGCCGATGACCATCACCGTATCCAGTACCGGCAGCCCGAGCAGCATCAGGGCAATCGAAGGGCTGAGCATGGGATTCACCTGCTGGGTCAGCAGGATGACCAGCACACCGACTGAAAACCCCAGGAACTGGCTGCCGCCATCCCCCATGAAAACCCGCGCCGGATACGTGTTATATCGCAGGAAACCGAGGATGCTACCCATCACCGACACGGCAACCAGTACCACCGACGTGCCATCCACCATATAGGCCAGTATGGCGATCATGCCCAGACTCAGCAGAGTGGTGCCGCCCGCCAGTCCATCCAAACCGTCCGCCAGATTGATCGCATTGGTAATGCCCAGCAGGGCAAACACCGTAATCGGAATGGCCAGATAGTCCGGCAGCGCGTTGGCACTCCAGAACGGCACGTAACGGATGCTGATGCCACCGTAGATCACCACAATCAGCACGGCCAGTATCTGGCCGAGAAACTTCACCCGGTAATCCAGATTGCTGCGGTCATCCCAAACGCCAAACAGCAGGATGATGGCGACGCCAGCCAGAATTGCCGCGATCTGCGTCTGCGGCATCAGCCACACCGCCACCGGCACCATGGCACCGATCACCATGGCGACCCCGCCTATGCGGGGAATCGCCGCGCTATGCACCTTGCGCGCATCCGGCAGGTCCACAAAGTGCCAGCGCACCGCCAGCCGCATGAGCGGCTGTATCAGCACCATCGTCATGAACACGGCAATAATGAACCCAAAGAACACGATCACTGCGTTATCCTAATTGGGCACATAAGCTTGCAATTGCGGCGTAATCGCGCGGGCAAAATTGGCTAGGCGCTCGTCTGCCGCCTGCATGCTCTGGCCGCCATTGACCGACGTGGTCAGGCGTATCATCGCGCCGTCGGTGCGGTTACGCGTCAACGCATCCCAGAACAGCCACACCTTCACCATATACTCGTTGGTAATCACACGGCCACGCTGCTGGAACCAGTAGTACACCAGTTCCTTGTCGTCGCCCTTCTGGATCACCACCCGGTTGACGCGCAGCGGATGCCCATTGACGCTCGCGCCAGCGATCTCCGGCTGGGTCAGTGCCGACATTACCCAGCCATCGCCCGGTATGCAGGAACGCGGCGAGTGCGCCGATACCCCCTTGCGCTGCGAAGCGTAATAGGCCACGTAAAAATTGACCGCCTGATGATTGCGATTGGTGTAGTCGGTAATGATGTAATCGGTAAATTTGAGCGTATCGATGTAGATCTGATCCAGGTGACCGCCCTGCCCCTGCCATTCCCCGATCTGTAGCGGAAAACTGGAGAAAGCGTCACGTTGCGGCGCTACCTCGACACGGTTTGGCAACGCAGTGGAGAGCACCGCCACCGCGACCAGCA
>DMQT01000281.1:3728-8774 GCA_003455595.1 Betaproteobacteria bacterium | reverse complement strand
GCGTATCGCAATGGCCGAGGATGCGTTCATGGCACGCGCGCAGCAGGCCTAGCGGATCATCGAATCCTGGCGCTGGTTTGGGCATAAGCTGCATGACCTGGCTACTCCCCCGGTTGAATATGCAGCGGGATGACTAGGCCGTTGTTGCGCGGCTTGGGCCATAACACCGGCCAGATGCGCACGGTAAACACCAGCAGCGACAGCCAGATCAGCGCGCCGCCGGCAATTACCACGGGATACATCCCCGCCAGGAAACCGGCGCTGTAAGCCAGCAGCCCGGCATGCACCAGACCCATCTGTATCCACGGCCACACCCCCATGAGGATGGGATTGCCGGTAAAACGCGGCAGCATGTGCGCAGCCAGTCCATAGATCAGCATCAGCATGAAGCCCACCGTGACGAGATGCAGCGCCACCGGGCGTGCCGGGCCGTCCGACAGCAGCGCACCGTTAATGACCAGCCCCAGCCCACCCAACATCAGATAGACCATGGCACCCAGCATGAACAAGCGATTATCCAGCGACAGCGTGAGGCCGGCATGCTGCATGTCGGTTTTCTGCTTGGCGGGTGCGGCAGCCACCCAGGCACGCGCTTCGGCAAAGGTTTGTACACCGATGCCCTTCAATTCGCCGTCGATCACCACCGCCGGGATGGTCTTCAGGCGCAACCGGCTCACCAGGGCGCGCCCCTCGGGCTGGCCCATATCGAGCACAGAGAATTCGATGTCCTTTTCCTCGGCCACCTCGCGCCAGATTTTTTCTGACTGATGGCAGGAAGCACACCACTCCGAAACCAGTAATTCCACTTTCATGTCAGCTCCTAATCCTGGCAGCGCATGCACTGCACGTCATAACGCTCTATCCACGCCTTGAGCGCTTCCTGTGCGGCGTTACCGGTGGTGAGATGGGTCAGCGCCGTGGTCGGGTCGTCGGGTTTCATGCGCACCAGCCACGCGTCGCGGTAAGGATCGATGTTGATCAGGTTGGGGCTGGCCAGTACCGTCTCGTTACGCGCCACGATCACGCCGGGGAAAGGCGCCGGAATGCCGCCCGCCCATTTGCCAGACTCGATCCGTGCCAAGGGTTTTTTCCATTCGCGATGGGTACCGACCTCTTTGATCCATACATACTGCACTTTGCCCGACATGGTCTGCGACGGGTCGGTCAGCCCGATGGTATAGGTGCCGTCTTCTTCCGGCCGCACCCATACATAGTCCAGATCGTAGTAGAGGTCTTCCGGCAGTTCGCAGCCGCGGTGTTCGGACATGATTTACCTCCAGGGGCCGTTGGGTTTAACGGTGAGCAGCATATTGACGCTGAAAAGCACGATGGCGGAATAGGCAATCGCGCCACCCGCCAGCACCAGCCAATTGAGCATGCCCAGCCAACCGACTATCATGAGCGGCAATCCGGCATTGGCGAGATACAGCTGCCAGTTCGCCATGCGTTCCGAATACAGCGCATTGCCGGAGAAACGCGGCAGTACATGCAAGGCCACACCGTAGATCATCATCAATATGAAGCCGAGCAGCATGATGTGGCCGTGCATGCGCGCCACGTTGCCGGGGATCAGTCCCGGGACGATAAGCTGGGTGAGCGCAACCAGGCCGCCAAGCAGGCCATAAATGAGAGAAATGGTCACAAACCAGCGATTACGCTTATGCATGAGGGAACTCCGGTAACATCTGTGGCCCAAGCTTATCTGGTCTGGCTTGTTGCCACCTTGATCTAAATCAAACAACCATGTCTACCATACCCGATATCAAGGATTTCCGTCTTGCTTACCTGTTCCGCGATCTGGATCGGGCGCTGCTGGCACAAATCGCGGCGCGTGCGTGCTGGCGCGAGCTGGATGCGGGCGAAACACTGTTCGCAAAAAATGATCCGGGGAAGTGGTTTTTTCTGGTCAAGACCGGCACAATGAAGCTGTATCTGCTTGCGGAAGAAGGGCAGGAGCACGTATTGGAACTGGTCGGGCGCGAACATCTGTTTGCCGAAGCGGTAATGTTCATGGGCGGACGCTATGCCGTCCACGCCGCGGCGCTGGAACCCACCCGATTGATTGCCTTTGATGCAGATTTTTTTCTGGGATTGTTGCGCAGTAACGCTGATTTATGCCTGGCGCTGTTGGCTGACATGAGTCGACGCGTACATAGCCTGGTCACGGAAATTGATCGCCTTACCTTGCAAACCGGAGAACAGCGTTTTGTCCAATACCTGCTTGCCCAACCCGCACAAAAAATATCTGGTACCCGTATGGTGCGTCTTCCCGCATCCAAACAAACCATTGCTTCGCTGCTGGGAATCACGCCGGAGACGCTTTCCCGCATTCTGTCCCGACTGCGTGACCAGGGTGTGATTCAGGTCAACGCTGAAACCATTGTGGTGCTCAAGCCTGACGCGTTCACGCGCATTTCCTGACGCACTTATTCCGCAGGCGACTCTTTGGTTTCCAGTCCCAGTTCCTGAATTTTGCGCGTCAGCGTATTGCGCCCCAGGCCGAGCAAATTTGCCGCTTCGATACGCCGTCCGCCAGTGTGTTTGAGTGCCACGGAAATCAGGGTTTTTTCGAATTCCTGCGTCAGCCCGTCGATAATCCCGATCTCGCCACGCACCAGCGCTGCATCAGCTTCTCGCGCCAGTAACCGCGTCCAGTTGTCGCCCGGCATGACAGCCATCTCGGCACTGAGCAGTTCCGGGGGTAAGTCGGCACTGTCGATATTTTGTCCCGGTGCCATTACCGTCAGCCAGTGGCAGACGTTTTGCAGTTGTCGCACGTTGCCGCCCCAGGGCAATTGGCTGAGGTATTTAAGCGCGGCATCGGACAGTTTTTTTGGCTCAACACCTTGCTCGCGTGCGCTGGTTTGTAAAAAATGCCGCGCCAGCAGGGGAATGTCCTCACGCCGCTCACGCAGTGCTGGCAAGCGCAAGCGGATCACGTTGAGACGATGGTAAAGATCTTCACGGAACAGGCCTTCCTTGACGCGAGTTTCGAGGTCTTGATGGGTGGCGGCGATGACCCGCACGTTCACTTTGATCGGCTGATGACCGCCCACCCGATAAAACTGGCCATCCGCGAGTACGCGCAACAGCCGGGTTTGCAGTTCCGCGGGCATGTCGCCAATTTCATCCAGAAACAGTGTGCCGCCATCCGCCTGTTCAAACCGCCCGCGCCGCTGCGCCTGTGCGCCGGTGAATGCGCCGCGCTCATGCCCGAATAGTTCAGACTCGAGCAGGTCTTTTGGAATGGCCGCGGTATTCAGTGCAATGAAAGGCTTAGCCGCGCGCGGACTGTGCCGATGCAGGGCTGATGCCACCAGTTCTTTGCCGCTACCCGATTCGCCGGTAATCAACACCGTGGTATGTGATTGGCTCAAGCGTCCGATGGCGCGAAACACTTCCTGCATAGCCGGTGCCTGGCCCAGTATTTCTGGCACCGCTTCGCTCGGCAGCGCCGCTTCATCCACGCGCATGCTTTCATCCAACGCACGACGAATCAGCTCAATGGCGTGTTCTACATCAAACGGCTTGGGCAGGTATTCAAATGCTCCACCTTGAAATGCAGCGACGGCAGATTCCAGATCTGAATACGCAGTCATGATAATGACCGGCAAGCGAGGAAAACGTTTTTTCAGTTGTTGTAATAAATCCAGGCCCGATCCGCCTGGCATGCGGATATCGCTGACCACTACCTGGGGCGTGTCTTTTTCCAGTGCGGCTTCGACTTCCTGTACTGACGGAAAGCTGAGAAAGGGTATGTTTTCGCGCTGTAGCGCTTTTTCAAATACCCAGCGGATGGAGCGGTCGTCGTCAATAATCCAAACTGGTTTCATGATTTTTTGTCGTGTGTATGCGTCTTGTTGTCAGGGTGGGTTAACGGTAACAGCAGACTGAAACAGGTGCGCCCAGGTCGGCTGTCCACTTCGATGGTGCCATGATGCTGATGCACGAAAGTTTGCGCCAGTGTCAGTCCCAGCCCGCTCCCCCCTTCGCGTGCAGAAACCAGTGGGTAAAAAATTCGTTCTCGCACCGAGTCAGGAATACCCGGGCCGTTATCGATAATCTGAATTTCGACCGCAAGCGGATAGCGTTTCATTGTAAGGGTGACCTGACGCGCAATTCGAGTCCGTAATGTGATCTCGCCCTTGCCCTGCAACGCTTGTACGGCATTGCGTACGATATTGAGCGTGGCCTGGATAAGTTGTTCGCGATCGCCGGTTATCTCCGGAATACTGGTGTCATAGTCACGTCGTATCAGCAATCCGTGCGGGGTTTCAGCCAATACCAGGCTGCGTACGCGCTCCAGCACTTCGACAATGTTCACCGCACTAATTTGGGGCAGCCGATGCGGGGTCAGCAATCGGTCCATCAAGGATTGCAGTCGATCCGATTCATGGATGATGACCTGCGTGTATTCGCGGGTTTCCTTGGGCAGTTCATGTTCAAGTAATTGCGCAGCGCCGCGTATGCCACCGAGCGGGTTTTTGATTTCATGTGCCAGATTACGGATCAATTCGCGGTTGGCTTGTTGCTGGAGCAACATACGTTCATCGCGTGCGATTTTAAGCTGTTGATCCATTGCATGAAATTCTACAATGTAGCCCATGTCATGACTGTCGAGCGGGGAAACGGTGCCGCTTACCTGTACCCGTTTACTTGATGTTTCCAGACTGAGTTCATGCTCGGTAAAGCTGGCATTGTGGGTAACCGCGTAATTCAGGGCCGCATGTAGCGGGGCCGCATGCACAAATATTGAATCGAGCGTCATGCCTGCTGCCTGGCTGCTACTCAAGCCCAGCATGTTCTCGGCTGCCGGGTTGATATAGAGCAGTACGCGTGCGCGATCAAGCACAAGCACTGCGGTGGCCAACAGTTCCAACCCTAACAGGTGATTAAGCATGAAATGCCTCCGCTGAGGCAGTATTTTGTTGAGAAAGCGGATAGCTGAGTTGTTTACGCATCCCGCTTAAAAAGCAATAACCACGCCACATCTTGATACTGCGCATGTTATTTGATACTGGCCAGTTCTCTTTTTAAAGCGACGAC
>DMQT01000281.1:1232-3650 GCA_003455595.1 Betaproteobacteria bacterium | reverse complement strand
CCTGCTGGGCTGTGTGCGCCTCTGCCAAATTACGTTGTTCTGTTTTTAGTTCGATTTCCAGTACGGTACGGCGCACATCGTCGCGCTTGCGTTGGGTACTGCTGTCAACTCGGGGAAAATTGCTTGGTGTAGAAGAAGAAGCGGCTTCTTTTTTACGCGTTGTGCTGGAAGATTCCGTAACAGCCGTAGTTGCCGCTGGTTCAAGATTGAGTTTCTTGGCACCGTGACGGGGTAAATTGGTATAGGTCACCTGACCTGATTCATCTACGAATTTGTAGATTTCGGCGTGTGCGGCCAAACTCAACACGAGACTAACCAGAAATAAAATAGCTTTCATGGGCACATGGGATAAATGGAGTTAATTTGATAACGACCAAAATTCGTCCGAGTTTATGGCAAGCACTGACTTGGTGCAACGCAGGCATAAAAAAAGGCGGGTCATGCCCGCCTTTTTTCTACTACAGCCGCTAAATTACAGCGAGTAATACATCTCGAACTCCACCGGGTGGGTGGTCATACGGAATTTGGTGACTTCCTCGTTTTTGAGTTCGATATATGCATCGATCATCTCATCGGAGAATACACCACCTCGCGTCAGGAACTCACGGTCCTTATCGAGCGCTTCAAGCGCCATTTCCAGCGAATGACATACCTTAGGAATCTTGGCTTCTTCTTCCGGTGGCAGGTCATACAAGTTCTTGTCAGCTGCGTCACCTGGGTGAATTTTGTTCTGTATCCCGTCCAGACCGGCCATCATCAGTGCGGTAAATGCAAGGTACGGGTTGGCAGAAGGATCCGGAAAACGCACTTCGATACGACGCGCTTTTTCGCTCGGCACGTGCGGAATACGGATCGAAGCTGAACGATTTTTGGCCGAGTAAGCCAGCATCACCGGTGCTTCAAAACCAGGGACCAGACGCTTGTATGAGTTGGTACCAGGGTTGGTGATTGCATTCAATGCCTTGGCATGTTTGATGATACCGCCAATATAGTACAAAGCTATTTCAGACAGACCAGCGTAGCCGTTACCGGCGAACAGGTTTTTGCCATCTTTCCAGATCGACTGGTGCACGTGCATGCCGGAACCGTTGTCACCTACGATAGGCTTTGGCATGAACGTGGCCGTTTTGCCGTAAGCGTGGGCAACGTTTTGCACCACGTATTTCAGAATCTGGGTCTGGTCAGCGCGGCGCGTCAGGGTGTTGAACACAGTACCGATTTCACATTGACCCGCAGTGGCCACTTCATGATGATGTACTTCAACCGGCACGCCCATATCTTCCAGCGCCAGGCACATGGCCGAGCGGATGTCCTGCAGACTGTCGACGGGTGGAACCGGAAAATAACCACCTTTGATACCAGGACGATGGCCCATGTTGCCGCCTTCGTATTTTTCTCCCGAGCTCCATGCTGCTTCTTCGGAATTGATTTTGACCGAAGTACCAGACATGTCGGTATGCCATGTCACTGAATCAAATATGAAAAACTCAGGTTCCGGACCGAAGTAGGCGGTATCGCCAATACCGGTGGATTTGAGGTAAGCCTCGCCGCGTTTGGCAATGGAACGGGGGTCACGGTCGTACCCTTTCATATCCGTTGGCTCGATCACATCGCAAGTCAGCAGCAAAGTGGACTCGTCCATGAATGGATCCATGCGTGCGCTATCTGGATCAGGCATCAGGATCATGTCGGACGCTTGTATGCCTTTCCAGCCAGCGATGGAAGAGCCGTCAAATGCATGCCCATCGGTAAACTTTTCTTCGTTCAACTGTTTTACAGGAACGGTGACGTGCTGTTCCTTGCCCCGGGTATCGGTAAAGCGAAAGTCTACGAATTTTACATCGTTGTCTTTCACCATTTTCATTACGTCAGCTACCGCCATTTAAATCTCCTCGCTCTGTGCGTTTGCAAAATAATAAAGTTGGGTTCGAATTCACTGCGCAAATTCAGCATAAAACATGCCAGTAAAGTATTTTTACCGTCTTTGGTTACTTAGCCGGGCTGTTTGATGTGAAATCTATGCTACTTCAAGGGCAAACACGTTTTTCGTGTGTTACCGGACATCAAGCCTGCAATTGTGCCACAAGCCGTTTAAGCATAGGCGTTAAATATTGCGCACCAATTATGTGCGCACAGGTACATTTATGCGCTTTTTTGGTGCAATTTATGTTTATTTTAATCAGTTCTTGTCCTAAATGGTTTCTGACTATACTGAAATCGTGTCAATTTTACAGGAGTAGGTCATGCCCACGTTAAGTGAGTTTCTGCAGCGCGCGCAAACACGCGCCCGCCATGCCAATTTGCCATATGAGGGTGCATTGACCCCGCTAGAGGCTGATTTTATCTGGCAGCATGCACCCGGTGCCAAACTGGTCGATGTCCGCTCGCATGCGGAGCTTGAACTCGTTGGTTTTATCC
>DMQT01000281.1:0-1140 GCA_003455595.1 Betaproteobacteria bacterium | reverse complement strand
CAACTCGTTGGTTTTATCCCCGGCGCCATCTTGCTGGAGTGGCAGGCGTTTCCTGGCTGGCAACTAAACCCGTATTTTTTGCCTCAACTGAAGCAACAAGTTGATAAAGAAGCGTTGGTCATGTTTATCTGTCGGAGTGGTGGACGTTCGCACCAAAGCGCCGTCTTGGCACATGATACGGGTTATACGGAAGTGTATAACGTGCTGGAAGGCTTCGAAGGCGATAAAAACGCCTTACATCGCCGTGGCCTGTTAAATGGCTGGAAGGCAGCTGGTTTGAAGTGGGAACAAAAATAAGTGGTTTTTTACGATTTTATAATTGTTTTAGTATTTATTTATATAAAACTAATAGTAATAGATAAGCGCGGATTGTTTTTTGTATAAAGACGTTTTAATGTTAATATTCATAATGATACGAAACTTTCAAGCAGATGCAAGGGTACCGTATAGCGTAGCGACAGTTTGTGGATAAGTTTTCGTTTGCATGAAAATGTTATGTTATTCACATGTTATCCCCAGCTTATATTCAGACTTATTCAATCGAGAGCAATGGAAAAAGCGCAGACCCAGTGATTTTTTGCAGTCCTTTTAAGTGAATCCGGTAAAATCGGCGCTCTTTCCATGTCTGGAGCAACGCGTGAGTCAGCGTTATGCCGTTATTGGCAATCCCATAAAGCATTCAAAATCGCCGTTGATTCATACCCTGTTTGCGCAGGAAACGGCGCAAGACATGGTGTATGACCGTATTGAGGCGGCGCTGGATGGTTTTGCTGCTTGTGTGCAACAACTTCAGGCGATCGGCGCGGCGGGCGCCAATGTCACGGTGCCGTTCAAGGAGCAGGCGTTTGCGTTGGCTGACTGGCTGACAGAGAGGGCGCGCCTTGCTGGTGCCGTTAATACGCTGAAATTTACTGAGGTGGGTATCGAAGGCGACAATACGGATGGGGTAGGTTTGGTTACGGACATTAGCCAAAATCTCGGTTTTGAACTGGCGCATAAACGGATTTTGTTGATGGGCGCAGGTGGCGCGGCACGCGGGCATCGACCAGGATGTCCTGAAGTCGTTTGTTGCCGGCCATCCCCAGGGGTCGCATCCGGGCCCCAGGTTTGCGCCGCTCAATGCTCAGGGGCATCCGCACC
>DMQT01000050.1 GCA_003455595.1 Betaproteobacteria bacterium | reverse complement strand
TCGTCAAATTCCACTGGCGTCCAAAACTGGGCTTGCAATCCACCATCTGGGATGAAACCGTGAAGATTTCCGGTGCCGATCAGGACTTCCACCGTCGCGACATGTTTGAAGCCATCGAGGCCGGCAATTTCCCGGAATGGGAATTTGCCGTGCAGTTGTTTACCGAGGCAGAAGCTGCGGCCTTCCCGTTCGACCATCTGGATCCGACCAAGCTGATCCCGGAAGAACTGGTGCCGCTGCAAGTCATCGGCCGCATGGTGCTGGATCGCTGGCCGAACAACTTTTTCGCCGAAACCGAGCAGGTCGCGTACTGCCCATCCAACATCGTGCCGGGCATCGATTTCTCCAACGACCCGTTGCTGCAAGGGCGTCTGTTTTCATACCTCGATACGCAGATTTCTCGCCTGGGGACGCCCAATTTTCACCAGATTCCGGTGAATGCGCCCAAATGTCCGTTTGCCAACCACCAGCGCGACGGTCAGATGCAAATGGCGCAACCCAGCGGGCGCGTATCGTACGAGCCAAATTCACTGTCCGGCGATTCACCGCGCGAAACGCCGATAAACGCCTTTAAAACTGCGGCCGTGAGCGAAAGTGGCGAAAAAGGGCGCATCCGTGCCGAGAGTTTCGCGGACCATTACAGCCAGGCGCGGCAGTTCTTCCTCAGCCAGACTGAATATGAACAGGCGCACATTGCGTCGGCGCTGGTGTTTGAGCTGTCCAAAGTTGAGCACTTGCACGTGCGCGTAGCCATGGTCGGTCACTTGCGTCATATCGAAGAAAACCTTGCCCAACGTGTAGCCACGGGCCTCGCACTTGAAAAAATGCCCGATGCGCCGGTGGCCGCAGCACCGGTTCTGGAACTGGAGCCTTCGCCCGCATTGCAAATCATCGGCAAGATGAAAGACACGCTGGATGGGCGCGTAGTCGGTATTTTGATTGCGGAGGGTTCGGACGGAGCAGCCATACAAGCCATTAAAAAAGCAGCACTCGACGCCGGGGCCAGCGTCAAGATCGTCGGTCCCAAAGTCGGCGGTGCCAAATTGGCCGATGGTACGCTGCTGGCGGTGGACAAACAGCTGGCGGGCGCGCCATCGGTGATCTTTGACGCCATCGCGGTCATCCTGTCCGACGCAGGGGCAAAAAAACTGGCTGTAGAAAGCGCTGCGATTGATTTTGTGCGCGATGCCTTCGGCCACCTCAAAGCGATTGGCGTAGATCAGGGCGGCGCGGCGCTATTGAAGGCGGCCAATGTTCCAAACGATGTGGGTGTCGTCGATATCAAGAATCAGAAGGCGTTTATGGCCGCGGCGAAAACGCGTCAGTGGGAAAGAGAAAAATCGGTTCGCACTTTGGCTTGATCAAGCGTGAAACCGGTTGTAAAAATTGGCTGAAAAATAGCTGATTCAAACAGCTGGCGTTAGAGAAAGTCCAGCATGAGTATCCGACTTGAGTCGAAATTAACCACAACAGAGGTCAACTATGCAAACCATTACGATAGCAGCACCACACAGCCCCATGAACTTTGCGCAAGCGCGCCAACGGGCTGTTGCAAAGGCCAATGAGACCCTTACGAAACCAGTGATCGTCGCCTGGAAAGACGACACGAGTGGCCAGTTTGCGCCAGAAATTCCTGGCGGAACGAGTGACCGCTGGCATGACTATGGCGAAAACAACGACGGCAAACTGGAACTGCAGGTTGGCGATGCGTTTCACTTTATTTTTACCGAAGCGGCTGACTTTGATGAGCCGGATATGAATCTCGCCACGCTGGAAGACAATGGAACCCAATTCCTATGCCTGAATGGCGCGTGTACAGAGGCCGATCAGCAACGTCTAGGCTATTTTCCAGGGGGTGGATTAGGTGGGTAATCCCGCCAGCCAGCAGCAAGAAGTCTGGAAGCCATAGGCGCCACCCGGATGGGTGGGCAGGGGGGATTTGGATGGCAAAGTTATCGGTTGTTCGCAGCTACTCAGCAACAACGATTTCAATAGGAATTCAAATTATCCCCGGCTATCAACACCCGATGTCCGATTCAATCCCGGTGCGCAGTAGCGTGAGCAGCGCTTCCGCCGTGACTGGACGACTGAAAAAATAGCCTTGCGCTTCGCCACAACCGTGCGCTTGCAAGAACGCCAGTTGCTCGCGGGTTTCCACGCCTTCGGCAATGACGCGCTGATTGAGGCTTTTCCCCATGCTGACGACTGCGGTGATGATTGCCGCATCGGCTGTATCAGCACTCGCGTGGGTGATGTCACGCATGAACGATTGGTCGATTTTCAATGTGTCGATCTGGAAATGCTTCAGATAACTCAAGCTCGAATAGCCGGTGCCGAAGTCGTCAATCGCCAATCGCACACCCAGCGCCTTGATCCCATTGAGCACTGCAAGGGTCGTGCTGGCATCGTGCATGAGCACGCTTTCAGTCAGTTCGAGTTCGAGACAGTGCGGTGCCAGGCCAGTGTCTTTCAGGATGCGCGTCAGATGCTGCAGAAAATCGCGGTGGCGGAACTGGATGGCGGAAATATTCACCGCCACCGCCATGGGCGGCAGACCCGCGTCCTGCCAGGACTGCGCTTGCCGACACGCCTCGCCCAGCACCCAGATGCCAATCGGAATAATCAAGCCACAATCTTCAGCGATCCAGACAAACTGCTCGGGCAATATGAGCCCGCGTTGCGGATGCTGCCAGCGGATGAGTGCCTCAACGCCGACAATCATGCCGCTGTGAAGATCAATTTTCGGCTGGTAGTACAACACAAATTCCTGCCGTTCCAGCGCGCGTCGCAGACCGCTTTCGATGGCGTGGCGCTCGACAGCCAGCGCGTTCATATTGGGTTCGAAGAACTGGAAATTATTGCGCCCGCTTTCCTTGGCGTGATACATCGCGGTATCTGCACTTTTGATCAGGGTATCCACATCCTGACCATCGTTGGGGTAGATGCTGATGCCGATGCTCACTGTGACGTGGAGCTCGAGCTGATCGATGCGGTGTGGCGCAGTGAGCGCAGCAAGTATTTTTTGTGCACTCAACGCTGCATCTTCTGCGTGCTCGACGTCGGCAAGCAGGATGACGAATTCATCCCCACCCTGACGGCATACGGTGTCCGAGCTGCGTACACCCGCCGTCAAGCGTTTTGCCACCGATTGCAGCAGTTGGTCGCCAACCGCATGCCCGAGCGAGTCGTTGATGTGTTTAAAGCGGTCCAGATCCAGAAACATCACCGCGAGTTGCTTGCCGTGACGGTGTGCCAGTGCCATTGCCTGGGCAAGCCGGTCGTTCAGCAGAATGCGGTTAGGCAAATCGGTGAGGGCGTCGTGTTGCGCCAGATAAGCCATCTGCGCTCGAGCCTGCTCGATTTCATCAGCCAGCGTGTGTGCGGCCAGCGTCGCAGTGACCAGATGATTGTTTGCATCCTGTAATTGCAGCATGTGATCGTCGAGCG
>DMQT01000237.1:7820-11722 GCA_003455595.1 Betaproteobacteria bacterium | reverse complement strand
TACGCGATCCAGACCATGAGTGCGGCCGAAGCGCAGAGTGCGTGGGAACTGTACGACGAAATGCTGGCGATCGAGGCGGCCCTGCCGCGTGCATGAACTGTCGGTGTGTCAGGCGCTGGTGAACCAGGTGGTCGAGATTGCGCAGCAAAATTCGGCGCACACGGTGCAGCTGATCACCCTGTACATCGGTCCGCTAGCGGGCGTGGAACCGGCGTTGCTGGTGAGCGCTTTCCCACTGGCGGCAGCGGGTACGGTGGCCGCGTCGGCGCAGCTGGTGATCGAACCGCAGCCGTTGCGGGTGCATTGCCAGACTTGCGGCGCTGATACGGAGGCGACGCCCAACCGTTTGCTGTGCGGGATATGCGGGGATTACCATACGCAACTCATCAGCGGCGACGAACTGATGTTGGCGAATCTGGAATTAATCACTTAAAGGATTACCCATGTGCGATACCTGCGGCTGCAACATTACACCTGGTAATCGGCACTTGGCGTACAAACCCGTGAACGGTGGCACCAGTGCGATTTCCGTGCTGAAAAAACTGCTGGCGCACAATGACGATCAGGCCGCGCACAATCGCGCGCATTTCGATACGCGCGGCATCCTGACTATCAACCTCATGTCGTCTCCCGGTTCCGGCAAGACGGCTTTGCTGGAAGCAACCATCGATGCGCTCAAGGATGAATTCAGGCTGGCGGTGATCGAGGGCGACCTGGAAACCGAAAACGATGCCGCGCGCATTCGCGCCCGCGGCGTGCCGGCTTATCAGATCACCACCGGCAGCGCCTGTCATCTCGATGCGCACATGGTGCATGAGGCGCTGCATCATCTCAATCTGTCCATGGTGGATATCCTGTTTGTCGAAAATGTCGGCAATCTGGTATGCCCGGCGAGTTTCGATCTCGGGCAGCATCGCAATGTCACGCTGCTTTCAGTGACCGAGGGCGATGACAAGCCCGCCAAATACCCGGTGATGTTCCGCGCTGCCGATGCAGTGGTGTTGAGCAAGATCGACCTGTTGCCGGTGTTGGACGATTTCGATCCGGCGCGCGCCGAGCAGTGTTTGCGCCAGCTGGCGAGCACCGTGCCGCTGTTGCCGCTTTCCGCACGCAAGGGGCAAGGCATGGCGGCCTGGTACGACTGGTTGCGCAGCGAGCTTGCCGCCCAGCGTGCGCGTGTGTCGGCCGGGCAAACCGTCAAACCCTACATCCAGCCGGATGGCGCCCGTCTCCACGCCGAGGTCGGTTGATGAGCCACGATGCCGCCTACTGGCTGCAAAAAATCCGCGCGCTGGAACTGCCGTCGCGCATCAAGATCATGAACGTGTGCGGTGGTCACGAGCGCTCAATCACCCTTGCCGGTTTGCGCGGCGCGTTGCCCGGCAATATCGAACTGATCCCCGGCCCCGGTTGCCCGGTGTGTGTGTGTCCGGAAGAGGACGTGTATCAGGCGATACAGCTGGCGCTTAACGAAAAAATCATTCTGGTCGCGTTTGGCGACATGTTGCGCGTGCCGGTCAACGTGCCGAAAGGCGAGCCGCGCTCGCTGGATGCGGCGCGTGCTGCGGGCGCGGATATCCGTCCGATTGCCAGCCCGACCGAGGCAGTGCAGATTGCCTGCGATAACCAGGATGTTCCGGTGGTGTTTTTTGCCGCCGGTTTCGAGACCACCACCGCGCCGGTAGCGGCGATGCTGGCGGCGGGCGTGCCGCAGAACTTGTCCGTGCTGTTGTCCGGCCGCCTCACCTGGCCGGCCGTCGCCATGTTGCTGGATGCGGGCAAGCCGGGTTTCGACGCGCTTATCGCTCCCGGTCATGTGGCCACGGTCATGGGTGCGGATGAATGGGCATTCGTGCCCGCCAGGCATGGCCTGCCTGCCGCCGTGGCCGGATTCACGCCGGAATCGCTGCTCGCTGCGACGTATTCGGTGTTGCGCCAATTGCTGGCTGACTGCCCTTTTCTGGATAACTGCTACCCGGAGCTGGTACGCCCCGGCGGTAATGTCAGTGCGCGTCGCCAGCTGGCGCAAGTGATGGATGTGGTCGATGCCAACTGGCGCGGCGTGGGCGTGATTCCCGCCTCCGGTTTTGGCATCAAACCGGCGCTGGCTGCGCATGATGCAAGACTGCGTTTCCCCGCTTATGACGATCCTGCGCGCAAACGCGCCGGTGAGATGCCGCCCGGTTGCGATTGCGCCAAGGTTGTCCTCGGCAAAATCTATCCCGATCACTGCCGCCTGTATGGCCGTGCCTGTACCCCGCGCACGCCGATCGGGCCGTGCATGGTGTCGGACGAGGGCGCCTGCCGCATCTGGTGGGCCAGCGGTATCCGCGAGGCCAAGGTCGCTTGAATCAACTGACTGCGGCGCATTTCGTAGTATCCGGGCGGGTCCAGGGAGTGGGTTTCCGCCCCTTCGTGTACCGCCTGGCGCAGCGTTTTGATCTGACCGGCTGGGTGCAAAATACGCTGGGGCGGGTAGAAATTCATGTAGAAGGCACGCCGCAACATCTGGCTGATTTCGCCACTGCCCTGGTGGACGAAGCGCCGCCGCTGTCACAGCCGTCTCTGCTCAGTCAGAGGCAAACACCCGCCACCGACGCCAGCGGATTCGCCATCCGGCCCAGTAGCAGCGATGTACAGCCTGACATCCATGTGCCGCCGGATTACTTTACCTGCGATGCGTGTCTGGTCGAATTGTTCGATCCGCATGACCGCCGTTACCGTTACCCGTTTATCAATTGCACCCAGTGCGGCCCGCGTTACACGCTGATCGAAGCGCTGCCCTATGATCGCGCCGCGACTACCATGCGCGATTTCGCGTTGTGTGCTGCGTGTCGCGCGGAGTATGAAAATCCCCTGGACCGGCGTTTTCATGCCGAGCCGGTCGCCTGTCCGCAGTGCGGGCCGCAACTACTATTCAGGAACGACAGGCTGACGCTTGCCGGCGAGGAGGCATTGGCGGCGGGTGTCGCGGCATTACGCGCCGGCCGGATTGTCGCAGTGAAGAGTGTAGGCGGTTATCACCTGCTGTGCGATGCCGGATCGGATGCCGCCGTGTTGCGTTTGCGCAGCCGCAAGGCGCGACCGCATAAGCCGTTGGCGGTGATGTTCCCCGATCTGGCGGGCGTGCATCGTGCCGCGGTGCTGACGGATGACGAAGCGGCGTTTTTGTCCAGCCCGTTGCGTCCCATTGTGTTGCTCAGGCAGCGTGCCGACAGCCGACTTTCAATGCAACTGGCACCGGGGCTGGCGGAAATCGGTGCGATGCTGCCCTACAGTCCGCTGCATCATTTGCTGCTCGCCGATTTCGCTGCGCCGCTGGTGGCGACTTCCGCCAATATCAGCGGCGAACCGGTGCTGACCGACAATGCCGAAGTCGAATTCCGGCTGGCTGAGGTGGCCGATGCCTTCCTGCACCATGATCGTGCCATTGCTCGTCCCGCTGACGACCCCGTATTCCGGATGAGTGCCGGTCAGCCGCGGCCATTGCGGCTGGGGCGCGGCACAGCCCCGCTGGAAATGAGCTTGCCGTTTGCACTGGATACGCCGCTGCTGGCGGTGGGCGGGCACACTAAAAATACCATCGCGCTGGCCTGGGAGCGGCGCGTGGTGATTTCGCCGCACATCGGCGATCTGGGTTCGGTGCGGGCGATGGCGGTGTTTGAACAGGCCATTACCGATTTGCAGAAGCTGTACAACGTCACCGCCACCCGCGTGGTGTGCGATGCCCATGGCGGCTATGCCAGCAGCCGCTGGGCGCGGGCAAGCGGCCTGGCTCTGACCACGGTGTTTCATCATCGTGCCCACGCTTCCGCGTTGGCGGGGGAATATCCGGACCTGGCCAACTGGCTGGTATTCACCTGGGATGGCGTGGGTTACGGCGAAGACGGCACGCTGTGGGG
>DMQT01000237.1:6898-7783 GCA_003455595.1 Betaproteobacteria bacterium | reverse complement strand
GGCGGCGATGCGGCCGGGCGCGAGCCCTGGCGCGCCGCTGCCGCATTGGCATGGGAGGCTGGTGTTGCTTGGCCGGATTTGCCAGCGGATAGCGAGCTGATCCATGCAGCCTGGCAGCGGCGCATGAATACGCAGCCAACTTCAGCAGTCGGGCGCCTGTTTGACGCGGCGGCGGCTTTTACCGGGTTGATTGGCAATGCGAGTTTCGAAGGGCAGGGGCCGATGTTGCTGGAAGCCGCATGTACCGGCAATGGGTGTGACGTAATAACACTGCTGTTAAGTTGTGATGAGCAGGGCCTATGGCGCAGCGATTGGGCGCCCTTGGTGGCGATGCTGCTGGATGCGAGACTGAGCGTCAGCCAGCGCGCGGACCTGTTCCATGTCAGCCTTGCGCATGCGCTGCTGGCGCAAGTGCGGGCAGTCCAGGCAACGCGACAGGTAGCGTGTATCGGGCTTGCGGGCGGCGTGTTTCAAAATCGCCGCTTGACCGAACTGATCGTCGATTTACTCACTGCGGCCGGTTTGCAAGTCAGGCAGGCGCAGCGCGTGCCCGTCAATGATGGCGGCATCAGCTTTGGCCAGATTATGGAAACGGGATACCCACATGACTGATACCTATATCACCCTGGCACACGGCAATGGCGGACGCTATATGCGCGAGTTGATCGAGGGGACTTTTGCCCGCCATCTAGGCAACCCGTTGCTGGATATCAATGCCGATGCCGCGCGCTTGCCCTGGGATGCGGGGGAACTGATGTTCACCACCGATGGTTTTACCGTGCAGCCGCTGGAGTTTCCCGGCGGCGATATCGGTAGCCTGGCGGTGCATGGCACGGTCAACGATCTGGCGGTATCGGGCGCGACGCCGCGCTATCTGTCGCTGAA
>DMQT01000237.1:4822-6749 GCA_003455595.1 Betaproteobacteria bacterium | reverse complement strand
CCGGGGATTGAACTCGGCATGCAAACTATCCAGGCAGGCGATGCGATTCTGGTCTCCGGGCCGGTGGGCGATCACGGTATTGCGGTGATGCTGGCGCGCGAACAGTTTGGACTCAAAGGCGAGCTGGCCTCGGATAGCGCCAGCGTGCTGCCATTGACCCAGGCAGTGCTGGGTTTGCCCGGTCTGCGCTTCATGCGCGACCCCACGCGCGGCGGGCTGGCCACTGTCGCGCATGAAATCAGCCGCGCGACCGGGTTGCAAGCCGATCTGCAGCAGGCTGCCATCCCGGTGCGCGATCAGGTGTCGGCGGTATGCGAAATGCTGGGCTATGATCCCTATTATCTGGCCTGTGAAGGCCGGGTGGTGGCGGTCGTGGCGCAGGCCGATGCTGCGGCAGCGCTCGCCGCCTGGCGTGTGCTGCCCGATGGGCAGGATGCAGCACTGATCGGCCACATGCAACCCGGCCGGGCGCAGGTGGTGTTGCATACGCCTCTGGGCGGGACGCGTATCCTGGATGAACTGGAAGACGATCCGTTACCGCGTATTTGTTAATCCGGTTACGCGTGGGGCCGGCTTTCTCTGCCGTGCGCTGATGCCGGAGCAGGATGTAAATCATGCTCGATGCATTGGCGCTGGCGTTCATTGTTGCCCGCGTGTCGTTTAATTTTTTGAGGAGTACTGTATGACCCATTCGGTATTGCATCCGTCGATTGTGGCGCTGGTGTCGCTCGCATCCAGCATCGCCGCAAATCATCCCAGCCAGGGGTTGTGCCAGCTGGACAAGCTGAAAGGATACGGCGTGTCAGAAGAACAGATTGATCTGGTGGTCGAGGTTGCGCGTCATATCCGAGATGAAGCCACACAAAAGCTGGATGATAAGTTCGATGAGGCGTTCAAGGCCTGTTTTGCGCCTAAAGGCGCAGAAGCGTCAGGCGCCATCCCCGGGGCAAGCACTGCCTGCTGTACCCCTACACCAACCGGCAAGTCCTGCTGCTAACTATTGAAGAAGGGGTCGCTCATGAAGAACATCAAGGTGTTGGGAACCGGTTGCGCCAACTGCAAGGCGACACTGAAGCTGATCGAGGACGCTGCCAGGGCAAAAGGTACCGAGATCCAGCTTGAGAAGATCGAGGACATTGCACAGATACTGGGTTATGGCGTCATGTCCACGCCGGGCGTGATGATCGACGGGAAAGTGGTGCATGCCGGCGGCGTGCCGTCCAGGAGGGCGGTGGAAAGCTGGCTATGATTTGCGGCCTTGCGGCAGGCATGATCCGCGCGTCGTCCGTAATCACGGGCACGTTTATTGGGAAGCAAGACCATGCTTGAATACCATATCACCGCCACGCGTCTGGATGCCCATGGCAGCGTGGCCCGTTGCAAGAACGTCGAGATCACGCTCGACACCGATCTGGCCGGCAATCCGGATGCCTTCAACCCCGCCGAACTGCTGCTGGCGGCCGTGGCAGCATGCATGCTCAAGGGCATCGAGCGGGTGACGCCGATGCTCAAATTTTCGCTGCGCGGCGTAGAGGTGCGTGTGGATGGCGTGCGCCAGGATAGCCCGCCGAAGATGGCGGCGATCACCTACGAGATTGTCGTTGACACGGATGAGACGGATCGGCGGCTGGAACTGCTGCACGATAACGTGAAGAAGTACGGCACCGTATTCAACACCGTCGCACCGGGCACTGCGCTCAGCGGCGTATTGCGGCGCAAGCAGGTCCAGGCATGAGCGCTTTACACGATTACGCTCAGACCCTGCTTTGGCTCAGTTCAACTGTGCGTATGCGTAATGCAACTGGAAGACGACCCGTTGCCGCGTATTTTCAGAATTCCCGGTCCAAAACCGGTATATCAAATCAATTCCGAGGCCCAGTCTGCACTGGCGTTATTGGAGCCGTGATTCAGGTACAGGCTGAGCCGG
>DMQT01000237.1:0-4719 GCA_003455595.1 Betaproteobacteria bacterium | reverse complement strand
TCACGGCTGAAAAGCGGCATCAGGTATAATTTATTGATATTGGCGTAACGGGCACCTTCTGCGTGATTGCCTGTCCATCTGCTGCAATCCTGCTTATTCCATTTACTTCCATTGGAGCACCATGCGGACCCCCTTATTACTCGCCGCACTACTTGCCTTTTCCAGCGCTGCGATGGCCGATAGCATCGACGCGCTCAAGGCCTTCGTCGCCGATACCAAAACCGCACGCGCCAGCTTTACCCAGGCCGTGCTGGATAAGTCGGGCAAGGTACGCCAGCAGTCGTCCGGCACCATGGCGTTTGCGCGCCCGGGCAAATTCCGCTGGGTGTACCAGAAGCCGTTCGAGCAGGTGATCGTCGGCGACGGTAGCAAAATCTGGCTGTACGACGCCGATTTGCAGCAGGTCACCATCAAGCAGCTCGGCCAGGCCTTGGGCAGTAGCCCGGCGGCACTGCTGGCGGGCAGCAAGGACATCGACAAGTTCTACACGCTGAAAGACGCAGGCAGCCGCGACGGCCTGGAATGGCTGGAGGCGACGCCGAAGGACAAGGAAAGCACCTTCACCGGCGTGCGCATGGGCTTCGTTCAGAACACCCTGGCGGCGATGGAGATCAAGGACAACTTCGGCCAGACCACGGTACTCAAATTCGCCGGGCTGGAGCGTAACCCCAGCCTGCCCGTCAGCGAATTCAGATTCACCCCGCCCAAAGGCGTGGACGTGATTTCCGACCAGAAGTGAGTCACGGCGACCTGTTTGACCGGCCTTCCGAGCACGCGCCGCTGGCCGAGCGTCTGCGCCCGCGCACGCTGGATGAGGTCATCGGGCAAGCGCATTTGCTCGGCCCCGGCAAGCCGTTGCGGGTGGCGTTCGAATCCGGCAAGCCGCACTCGATGATCCTGTGGGGACCGCCGGGCGTGGGCAAAACCACGCTGGCGCGGCTGATGAGCGCGGGGTTTGATATGGAATTCACCGCACTGTCGGCGGTGCTGTCGGGCGTCAAGGAAATCCGCGAGGCGGTGGCGCGAGCCGAGCTGATGCAAGGGCAGGGGCGACGCACGCTGCTGTTTGTCGACGAAGTGCACCGCTTCAACAAATCGCAGCAGGATGCATTTCTGCCGTATGTGGAGGCCGGGCTGCTGACGTTCATCGGTGCCACTACTGAAAATCCCTCGTTTGAAGTGAACAGCGCCTTGTTGTCGCGGGCGCAGGTATATGTCCTCAAGCCGATTGAAGAAGCGGACCTCGCAGCCTTGCTGGAACGTGCACGCAGCGCGGCTTACCCCGATATCGCCATGAACGAAGCCGCACGCAAGCACCTGACTAGTTATTCCGACGGCGATGCGCGGCGCTTGTTGAATCTGCTCGAACAGGTCGCCAATGCCGCGCTGAATGCGGCGCGCCATGATATCGACGCCGAGTTCGTCGAGCAGACGCTGGCGCGCAGCGCACGCCGTTTCGACAAGGGCGGCGATAATTTCTACGACCAGATTTCCGCGCTGCATAAATCGGTGCGCGGCTCCAACCCCGACGCTGCCTTGTACTGGATGGTACGCATGCTTGACGGCGGTGCTGACCCTTTGTATGTCAGCCGCCGCCTGATCCGCATGGCGAGTGAAGACATCGGCCTGGCCGATCCGCGCGCATTGCGTTTAACGCTCGATGCTGTGGAAACCTACGAGCGCCTGGGCAGCCCGGAAGGTGAACTGGCGCTGGCGCAAGCGGTGATTTACCTCGCCTGCGCGCCCAAGAGCAACGCCGTGTATGTGGCGTACAATAACGCCCGCAGCTTTGTTGCGGCGGATAAATCGCGCGAGGTGCCGGTACACCTCAGAAACGCGCCGACCAAACTGATGAAACAACTGGGCTACGGCCATGCCTACCGCTACGCGCACGATGAGCCGAATGCCTACGCGGCGGGCGAAACTTACCTGCCGGACGGCGTGGACGAGGTGTTCTACACGCCCACTCCGCGCGGGCTGGAAGGTAAAATCGGCGAACGTCTGGCGTATTTGCGTGGGCTGGACGACGCAGCTAAAAAATAACCGGACACACAGGGAATATCCATGCTCGACATTCAATTATTGCGTAACGACCTCGACGGCACTGCTGCACGGCTGGCTGCGCGTGGCTACACACTCGATACGGCACGGTTTCAGACTCTCGAAGCCGAGCGCAAGCAGCTGCAAACCCGCACCCAGGAATTGCAGGCCAAACGCAACGCGAGCTCCAAACAGATCGGCATGGCCAAGGCCAAGGGCGAGGACGTCAGCGCCATCATGGCCGAAATTGCCACGCTGGGCGATGAGCTGAAAGTCGCCGAAACCGCGCTGGAAGCACTGCAGGCGCCGCTCAACACACTGTTGATGTTCATCCCCAACCTGCCGCATGAATCGGTGCCTGCGGGTAAGTCCGACGCCGATAACGTGGAAATCAGCCGGGTCGGCACGCCGCGCGCGTTTGATTTTGTCGTCAAGGATCACGTCGATGTGGGTGCCGCGCTGGGGCTGGATTTCGAGACCGCTACAAAATTAGCGGGCGCGCGTTTTTCGCTGCTGCGCGGCGGGCTGGCGCGACTGCACCGGGCGCTGGCGCAGTTCATGCTCGACACCCACACCGGCGCGCACGGCTACACCGAAGTCTATGTGCCATACTTGGTCAACTCAGATTCGATGCGCGGCACCGGTCAGCTGCCGAAATTCGAGGAAGACCTGTTTCACGTGCCGCGCACCGACGCGGAAAAGCTCTACCTCATCCCCACCGCCGAAGTGCCGCTGACCAACATGGTGCGCGACGAAATCGTGGCGCGCGAGCAACTGCCGCTGCAATTCGTCGCGCATACGCCGTGCTTCCGTTCCGAAGCCGGCTCGTATGGCCGCGACACGCGCGGCATGATTCGCCAGCATCAGTTCGACAAG
Organism: Betaproteobacteria bacterium; assembly: GCA_003455595.1. Lineage (GTDB taxonomy): Bacteria > Pseudomonadota > Gammaproteobacteria > Burkholderiales > Sulfuriferulaceae > Sulfuriferula. The sequence goes on along the minus strand of DMQT01000237.1, from coordinate 1,803 downwards.
GTGGAGCTGGTTCAATTAGTTGAACCAGCGCAGTCCTACGCCACGCTTGAAACGCTCACCGGCCACGCCGAAGCGATCTTGCAGGCGCTCGGATTGCCGTACCGCAAAATGCTGCTGTGCGGCGGCGACATGGGCTTTTCAGCCGCCAAAACCTACGATCTGGAGGTGTGGCTGCCGGCGCAGAACACCTACCGTGAAATCTCCTCGTGCAGCAACTTCGAAGCGTTCCAGACGCGCCGCATGCAGGCCCGGTTCCGCAACGACAAGAACAAGCCCGAACTGCTGCACAGCGTCAATGGCTCCGGGTTGGCGGTGGGGCGTACCCTGGTAGCAATCCTGGAAAACCACCAGCAGGCCGACGGCTCGGTCGCGCTACCGGCCGCACTGTGGCCGTACATGGGCGGCGTGCAGGTGTTGCAGCCCGCATGCTGAGCTACCGTCACGCTTTTCATGCGGGCAATCACGCCGATGTGCTCAAACACCTCGTGCTGATGCAGTTGCTCGATTATTTCAATCAAAAAGACAAACCTTACTGGGCCATCGACACCCACGCCGGTGCAGGCGTGTACGCCCTGGATACCGGCTACGCCATGCAAAATGCCGAATACCAGACCGGCATCGCCCGCCTGCTGGCACGCGACGATCTGCCTGCCGCATTGGCCGCCTATGTCGGCCTGGTACGGCAGTTGAATCCCACGGCGGCGTTGCGCGTCTACCCCGGTTCGCCGTGGATTGCACAGCACCTGCTGCGCGAGCAGGATCAATTGCGCCTGTTCGAACTGCACCCCACCGATAGCCAGCATCTCAGCGCCAATTTTGCCGATGCGGGCAGGCGCGTCAAAGTGCAGAACATCGACGGCTTTGCCGGACTGAAAGCGAACTTGCCGCCTGCGCCGCGCCGGGGCTTGGTGCTGATCGACCCTTCGTATGAAGAAAAGCAGGACTACCAGCGCGTGCCAGCGGCGTTGAAAGATGCGCTGAAACGCTTTGCCACCGGCACCTACGCGGTGTGGTACCCGCTGTTGCAGCGCCACGAATCGCAGCATTTTGTTGCTGCACTCAAAAATGTCCAGGCGAAAGCATGGCTGAACGTGAGTTTGACGGTACACACGCCCAAGGCCGATGGATTCGGCATGCATGGCAGTGGCATGTTTATAGTCAATCCGCCGTGGACCTTGCGGGCAAGTTTGCAGGCGGTCATGCCTTATCTGGTCAAGGTGCTGGGGCAGGATGGCGGGGCGGGGTTTGTGCTGGAGGGGGCTTGATGGATATTAACTGTGATATTGCAAGATTTTAGCTCTTGTGCTGCGTTTTTCGATAGCTTCATTAAATCCATGAATCAACTACTTGCCTCCCTCAAAGACTACACAGCAATTGTCGTTGCATTACTTGCAGCTGCCGTTTCAATAGTTAACCTGATTTGGAGCACCCATCTCAGCGAGGGTCGGGAGCGGCGAAAAGTCTTGTGGGAGAGAGCTCAATCGATTCTCTGAGCTTGAAGATACCGCAGGTCACCTTATTGAGGGCTCGCTTTCTTACAACATTCGTTCTAATGAGGAACGCCTTGCTGCACAGGAAAGATTGCAGAGCTTACGTGCAACGACTGGGCGGTTCCTTCGTTACCCAGCCATTGCCGCTGCTCTGCGTGATGTTACTCACTCAATAAGTTGGTATATCTCGCAAGACATGAAAATGAAACAAAGGCCGAATTTGAAGAGGCCAAAAATGATGTTATTAACAGTTTCAACAAACTCATCGCCAGCATCGACGCAACGCTCAAAAATGCGCCGAAACGGCTCTAAG
>DMQT01000292.1:2190-2520 GCA_003455595.1 Betaproteobacteria bacterium | reverse complement strand
AGTGGATTTCGTCAACCACACCCAGGGACTGAATCTCACCCCGGACCAGGAAGTCCAGGTGTTCCATATTGTGCAGGAGGCGCTCGCCAATATCTGCAAGCATTCCCGTGCCCGCAATATCCGCCTGAACATTGAGCAGATCGGCGATGCCTACCAGCTTACCATTACCGATGACGGCATCGGCCTCTGCGCCGCCGGCCACCCCGGCCCCGGCATGCATTTCGGCATCAACATCATGCACGGGCGGGCGAAGCAACTGGGCGGCAGCGTGGAGATCACCAGCCAGAGTGGCGCAGGCACGCGACTGACATTGATGTTTCCGTCCCAGCC
>DMQT01000292.1:0-2121 GCA_003455595.1 Betaproteobacteria bacterium | reverse complement strand
CTGGCCGAACTACTGGAACACTCGGGCACCATCAGCGTGGCCGGCATTACCGGCGATGTCGAGGAAGCGCGCCGTATGCTGAGAGAAATACAACCCGACGTGGTGATCATGGACCTGCACATGCCGTCAGTGGACGGCATTACCCTGCTGAGCCAATTCCACCAGGAGGGGCTGCTATTCCCGACGCTGATTCTGACGGTGAGCGACGACCAGGGCGACATGGCCAATGCGCTGCGCGCAGGTGCCCGCGGTTATCTGCTCAAGAATATGGAGCCGGCCGAAGTGGTGGACGCCATCCAGCGCGCGGCCCGGGGCGAAACCGTGGTGGCGCCGACGATGACCGCCAAGCTGGTGAATCTGCTGGATGCCAAGCAGGGCAAGAAAGACTCGCTCATCGAACAACTGACCCAGCGCGAGCAACAGATTCTTGGCTGCCTGGCCAAAGGGGAAAGCAACAAGGTCATCGCCCGTAATCTGGGAATCAGTCACGATACCGTCAAGCTGCACGTGCACAACATTTTTTCCAAGCTCAACCTCACCTCCCGGGTGGCAGCGGCGGTATTTGCCGTGGAGCAACGGCTCGGCCAGCCCGGCACCGGCGCCTCCAAATCGTGATGTGCGGTAAAAACTCGGTCCTGAAAAAAGCATTTTAACCACGGCGAACACAGAGGGGAATCAATGCATTGCGTGGTTTGGTTCTGTTTAGCGCAAAGCAGAAATGTCCGTTAGCTATTAAATAGCGGGGCAGGTCAAGCGGGACTTTATGAAGTGCGGCGCGCCGGGCCCGCGTATCGCGGAGATCAATAATTTGTCAGCAGAATATTGCAATGCAGGACGCGACCCCACGGTTCGAAGCCAAACCACGCGGAAGGCCTAGGGTGCAGAATCCGGAGAGTGGATAGTTAAAGTGAACCTAACCCCTTTTACTTTCTCGCTACCGAATCCAGTTTTCAATTTGCAGTCCCAGCACTCTGGAGAATTCCTTCTCGTTGTTGGTAACAAGTACCAAGCCTTCACTGCGAGCGTGGCCGGCAATATGCAGGTCGTTCACACCGATGGGCTGCCCGATCCTCTCCAGTGCGGCGCGAATTGCGCCGTAGTGTTGCGCGGCTTTGCTGCCGTAGGGCAACACTTCCAGTCGGCTGCAAAAATCTTCTACTACCGCGAGGTTAGCGGCGGGCTGGCTGCTTTTTTCAGCACCGTGCAGCAATTCGGCCAGCGTCACCACCGAAATCGCCATACGTGAGGCGTGCAGGTTGAAGGTTTGCAAAACCTCGATCGGGCGGCGTTTGATGACGTAAATAACGATATTGGTATCAAGCAGGTATTTCAGCATCAAAACGCTTCCCGCTCCGCCTGTTCCTGAAGTGCCCTCGTTTCCATAAAATCAGCTGACACCGCTGGGATGACGCTGAAAAAACTGTCCCATGTCTCGGTTAGCGGGGCGATGACGCGCTCATTGCCAATTGCGCGCACATTCACCAGCTTGATGCCGTCGGGCAGGCGTAACTCGGCAGGTAGCCTGACTGCCTGGGTACGGTTATTGGTAAACACAGTTGTAGTTGTCATGGCTAAACTCCTGGATTGATGTATATTGCGTAAGTATATAGCATCTTGTGCCGAGTTTGCTAGCCAAGGTCTCGGCGCTGGAAGTGGTGATGAATAGATGCATCTTGCCATTTTTTACAGCTGAAAAACAAAACGGGGCACATGGCTCCGTTTTGTTTTGAGTGGACAGGTATTACAGCACCTGCTTCAACGACAACAAACAGTAATCAATATTCTCCACTCGGCTGGCGTGACCCATCAGGCCGAAGCGCCACACTTTACCGGCCAGATCGCCATCTTGTCTTATGACGTTTCCTCCCGGTAACAGCAAGACAAAAGCAAGCGTGAATTTATAGGCGCTCTTTATTGTCCGCCTTCCATCTCCTTCTCGGTACGGAACCATGCCAGTTTCTCGCGCAACTTCACCACATTGCCCACGATGATCAGCGTGGGCGGCTTGAATTCGGCCTCGGTGGCGAGCGCCGGCAGCGTTTCCAGGGTGCCCACCAATACCCGCTGGCGCACCGTGGTGCCCTGCTGCACGATGGCGACGGGTGTGGTCGCGGGCAAGCC
>DMQT01000032.1 GCA_003455595.1 Betaproteobacteria bacterium | reverse complement strand
CGGTTTTGAACTGGCGCATAAACGGATTTTGTTGATGGGCGCAGGTGGCGCTGCACGCGGGGTGATCTTGCCATTGCTGGCAGCCCAGCCGAGTTTTTTGGTGATTGCCAACCGTAGCCCGCAGCGTGCACATGAACTCAAACAACAATTTCAGCCGTATGGCATCGTTGAAGCGAGCGACTATGCGCAGTTATCCGGCATGCAGTTCGACTTGGTTATTAATGCGACCTCGGCAAGTTTAGCGGATCAATTGCCGCCTTTGCCCCTAGGTATATTTAGCCCGAAAAGCCTGGCGTACGACATGATGTACGGTAAAGGTGAAACGCCTTTTTTAAGCTTTGCACGCAGCCAAGGCGCTACCCACTGTGCGGATGGTTTGGGCATGCTAGTGGAACAGGCAGCCGCAGCATTCTATTTCTGGCGCCAGGTGCACCCAGATACCGCGCCAGTCATTACTGCGTTGCGAGCTGCAGCATGATTTTCAAATGGCTACGTCGCGGTCTGCTTGGGCTGGTAGTACTGGTATTGGGATATCAGCTTTGGATTTTTGCGCACGTGTGGTGGTGGGTGGATCACAACCCCGCTAACAGTGCGTTTATGGAAGAACGCCTGAATAGGCTGCAAGAAAATAATCCCGACGCAGCGTTGCGCCACAAATGGGTGCCGTATAGCCAGATTTCCGGCAATCTAAAGCGTGCGCTGGTGGCTGCAGAAGACGCCCATTTTCTCAGTCATGACGGGTTTGATTGGGAAGGCATCCAGCTCGCAGCGGAAAAAAACCTGAAGAAAGGCAAGATTGTGGCGGGTGGCTCAACCATCAGTCAACAACTGGCCAAGAACCTGTTTTTGTCGGGCAGCCGCACACCTTGGCGTAAATTGGAGGAAGCCATCATTACCGTGATGATCGAGCAAATGATGAGCAAGCGTCGCATCCTGGAAATCTACATGAACGTAATCGAGTGGGGTAACGGCGTGTTTGGCGCCAACGCGGCCGCGCATTATTACTACCGTGTCTCGCAAGCCAGGCTGAGCGCCAGTCAGGCGGCCAAGCTGGCAGCGATGGTGCCGAATCCGCGTTTTTATGATACGCACCGCAACGCACGCGGGCTGTTGCGCCGCGCCGCCATCATTCAGGCGCGCATGGCGCAGGCAGCAGTGCCACGTTAACAGCTTAGTGTGACATGCTGCCACTCATGTCGCGCACCTGGGTATTGACTACTACGACCTCGCGTTTTTTATCAGCGGTTTCTATGGTAAGTTTGATCGGCACAATTTCACCGACTTTCATCGGCTGCTTTAGATCAAATAGCATCAGGTGAAAGCCCCCAGGCGCGAGTTTGACCAGTTTGCCTTTAGGTAATGGCAAGACCTTGATTTCGCGCATCTCCATCACACCGTTTTTCATGCTCATGCTATGCATTTCCATACTGCCTGCGACGCTGCTTTCTGCGCTTACCAGTTTGGCGTTGACAGGACTTGTGATGTCCATAAACGCACCGGCAACTTGTTGACCGGGTACAGTTGCACGTAGCCAGGCATTGTCCACTTTTATGTCAGCAGCCCAGGTGCTTTGTGCCAATAGTGCGAATGCCAGTATTGCCATGCGTTTCATGTGTGTTCTCCTGATGAGCATTAAGTTTTCATTGTAATCCAGACGACATAAAAGCGTCCCGCCTTGTGTGGGAGGGCGTTGACGGTATGTGCATGTCAGCAGTTCCTGATTGTAGGCAGACACTTTATTTGGCGTAGTGATCAATATCGTGCCAGTAAGCGCGCGCGTGCAGCGAACCTAAAGGCGTGTTCACCCTTGTAGCCCGGCGCGCTGTTGAATTGCGGCGCGGCTGCGTCGGTGATGACGGTGCTGTCGCCGCCTCGCGATACCGGCGTAATACCGGCGATAACCTGCAGGCTACCGAGGCTGTCTATAGGCGCGTAATGCTGCGGCGGATCCATGTAGTTGGGGTAGGCCGGGGTGATTTCCATGCCGTCCACGCGCACTTTCACACGCTCGTTGAATAAGCCGTGCCGTTGCACGATGCCCGTTTGAGCGCCATTTCGCACCGCGCTGGCGCCTGCGACCTGATTGAGCCAGCTGGCAGCATTGTTATGTGGCAAATTGCCGCTGCGACATCATGTCACAGCGGCAATTGAACGGAAGCTGGCTACACTACAAAAAAACAAATTTAAGGAGGTCAGCATGTCCAAGCTTTCTGCAACTGCCACTAATCTCGCAGCGCTGATGTTGCTGTCATTGCCTATTTCAGGCTGGGCATGTTCTAGTTGCGGCTGTACCTTAAGTTCCGACTGGGAAAATCAGGGCTTGTCGAGCACGCCCGGGCTGCGCGTGGATTTACGCTACGATTACATCAACCAGGATCAGCTGCGCTATGGCAGCGGCACGGCAAGCAGTGCCGATGTCGCCAGCGCGCTGACCAACGGTATGGTCGGTGAAACCGAAGTCAAGACGCGCAATCACTATTACACCCTGGGGCTGGATTATTCGCCTAACCGCGACTGGGGTATCAATGTGCAGATTCCCTATATCGACCGCGATCACGCCACGCTGGGCGTAGGCGACACTGAAAATACCAATTCACATACGCGTAGCCTTGGGGACATCAAACTGATCGGGCGTTATCAGGGGTTTTTCGAAGCGCGCGATACCGGCGTGCTGCTGGGTGTGAAGCTGCCGACCGGCAAGCGCGACGCGAACTTCGCCAGCGGTCCGGGTGCTGGACAGCAGTTAGACCGGAGTTTGCAGCCGGGTAGCGGCAGCACGGATATCATCTTGGGTGTGTACCATACCCGCGCGCTGGGTAAAAACTGGGACGGGTTTGCGCAAGCGATTTTTCAGGCGGCGGTGCGGACCAAGGACGACTATCGCCCGGGCAATTCGCTCAATCTCAGTGCCGGGGTGCGCTACGTGGATTGGGGCAGCGTGGTGCCGCAGCTTCAGCTCAACGCCCGTGAGGTACGTCGTGACAGCGGTCTGAATAGCGACCCGGATAACACCGGCGGCAGGCTGGTGTATCTGAGCCCCGGGGTGACCGTGGCAGTCAGCAAATCGGCCAAAGTGTACGGATTCATTCAGCTGCCGCTATACCAGTATGTGGAAGGCCTGCAGCTGTCGCCGCATTGGAATGCCTCAGTGGGGCTGAATTTCAGCCTGTAAGGCGGGCTTGAGCCAAGGCAGTACGTAGGTTTCCAAGCTGTGCGCATTGATGGGTTCATCGCCTGACCAGTCTGTTTTGCGTAGTACGCCATCGCGGTCGATGACATGGCTTAGCGGCAAGCGCCAGATGCGCCCATAGCCCGCGACATCCGCAGCACCAACAAGCGCGACCGGAAAAGTGTAGCCGCGGGCAAATGTTCGTACCTTGTCGAGGTCGCCCGGGTCTTCCATGCTTATGGCGATGATTTCCAGACCGTCTTGCCGGTGCTGCGTATAAAACTGTTCCAGTAAAGGCAGCTCTTCCCGACAGGGGGGGCACCAGGTCGCCCAGAAATGCAGCAGGATGACTTTGCCGCGCAGGCTCGCTAGGTTCAATGTCCGGCCATCGAGCGTCTGTACCGAAAAATTCGGCGCTGGCGTCCCGACTTTCGGACTGGCCGCCGACACGAGCGGCGCGTGGCTAGCCAACAAGGCATACAACAGGAGGATGCGTAGCAGAACGTTCATCGTTTTTCCCAAGAGTCTGCTTGCAGTCTAATCAGTATTAAGCGTTATCCGGATGCGACCAATTGTCGCACCCGACGTGGCTTTTCTACAGCGTACAATCTCACGCCATGAAGCTACCCAATCGATTCAGTACCGTGCCCGTCATCGGCATGTTGCGCCGCCTGTTCGTGCTGCGGCTGTACGCCATTGCTGGGCAGTTGCTGGTGATACTGGGCGTCAATTATGGATTGCATATTGCGCTGCCCCTGCTGCCCATGCTGGCGGTCATTGCCTTGTCAGGTTTGCTCAATCTGGTCACCTGGGTACGTTTGCGGCAGCCCTGGCCAGCCACTGCGCTGGAATTCATGGCGCATTTGCTGGTGGACGTGATGGCGCTCACGGTGTTGTTATTTTACAGCGGTGGCTCGACCAACCCGTTTGTGTCGCTGTATCTGCTGCCGATCATCATTACCGCGATTACCCTGCCGGCACTGTATGCATGGGAACTGACGCTCGCCAGTGTGGTGGCCTACAGTTTACTTTTGCTGTTTTACTTGCCGCTGAACATGCCGCACAACGCCATGGCGTTCAATCTGCATGTGGTGGGTATGTGGATCAACTTCATCGTCAGCGCGGTGCTGATTGCGTTTTTTGTCAGCCGCATGGCGGCGTCAATTCGTAGTCGTGACCAGGCGCTGGCGCAGGCGCGTGAAAACAATTTGCGCGACGAGCAGATTGTCGCGCTCGGCAGTCTGGCGGCCGGGGCAGCGCACGAATTGTCGACGCCACTGGCCACCATGGCGGTGGTAACTGGGGAATTGCAACGCGAATACGGCGAAAATCCGGCATTGGCGGACAGCCTGCAGATTTTGCGTCAGCAAGTCGCGGTGTGTAAAACCATCCTCACTCAGCTGACCACCGAGGGCGGCGCAACACGTGCCGAAGGGGGACGGTTACAGGCTGTCGATGCTTATCTGGATGAGTTGGTTGAGCGCTGGCAATTGATGCGCCCCAGTGTGCGGCTAAATACACAGTGGCATGGCGTGCGTCCGGCGCCGCAGATCGTGGCGGACGCCACGCTCGATCAAGCCCTGCTGAATCTGTTCAACAATGCGGCGGACAGCGGTTCGGCCAGTGTTGATCTGGTGGCGGATTGGCACAGCAGCACGCTCAATCTTGAGATTCTCGATCGGGGCACGGGTTTCGACCAGGCGGCGATGCAGCGCGTCGGCGAGGTGTTTTTCACTACCCGGCAGGCGCAGGGCGGGCTGGGATTGGGATTGTTTCTGGCCAACGCGACCCTTGAGCGCTTAAGCGGCAGCGTTCGCATGTTGCCGCGTGACGACGGCGGTGCGCGGGTAGTCGTCAGCCTGCCGCTGCAAGATAAAACGGGATGCTAGCGATGCAAGCTGAACAACCGAGCCTGCTGTTAGTGGACGACGACGCGACATTTCGCGCCGTGCTGGGCATGGCGCTGTCGAAACGCGGCTTTGCCGTGAGTGGTGCTGCCGATGTGGTGGAAGCCTTGATACTGGCGACACAGAATCCACCGGAATATGCCGTGGTCGATTTGAAAATGCCGGGCGATTCGGGTCTGCACCTAGTGACGCAGCTGAAGCAGCTCGACGAAAACACCCGCATCGTCATGCTTACCGGCTACGCCAGCATCGCCACCGCGATCGAAGCCATCAAGCTCGGTGCCACGCATTACTTGGCAAAACCCGCTGAAGTCGATGAAATCGTTGCCGCGCTGTATCGCGATGGCGGCAACGCCGATGTGGGCCTGAACCCGAAACCCAAATCGGTCGAACGCCTGGAGTGGGAGCATATTCAGCGTGTGCTGACGGAAAATGACAACAACATATCCGCCACCGCCCGCGCGCTGAACATGCACCGGCGCACCTTGCAGCGCAAGCTGGCTAAAAACCCCGTGCGCTATTGAAGCGCGTCACGCAACACAGCCTGGCTGCGGCAAAGCCATTTCCTTTGGCGAGTAGTGGCTTGAGTTCGCGGTAGCCTCCCGCCAGCGAAAATCCCCGCTCATACCCCAAAGAACGCAATAGTTGCGCCGCGTGCAAGCTGCGTCGCCCGCTGTTACAGACGCACACCCGAATGCAGTCCTTGGTGTAATGCAGTCGGTTAATCAAGCTAAAAAAGTGCTGCATATCCTGAATTTCCGGGATATCGCCATCGAGAATCTCATGTTCGTCTTCGGTCAGTGCGTGACCCAGCAACTGTTTAAAGCGAAACGGCGGCAGGGCGCATGCGCCCGGAATTTCGCCCCCGATTTCGAGTTCGAATGTCAGCCGGATATCGATCAGGCAGGCGAGCTTGAGGCGGCGTAATTCCAGTGCGGTGGTCAGGCTGATTTCCAGCGG
>DMQT01000056.1:5992-6843 GCA_003455595.1 Betaproteobacteria bacterium | reverse complement strand
ACGCCACCCGGCTCGATTCAACAAAAGACTACTTAGTTGAGGATGATGATTTCTACACGGCGGTTTTCAGCACGACCCGCTGCGGTCTTGTTGCTGGCGATTGGGTCTGCTTCGCCCATGCCTTTAGTGTTCATGCGGCTGGCAGCAACGCCTTTGCTCTCCATGTATTTCTTCACGGTAGTCGCACGACGATTCGACAGGCCCAGGTTGTACTTGGCTGTGCCGATGCTGTCGGTGTGACCCACGATGTCCACATTGATGTCCGGGTAGGCCATCAAGGTCTTCACGTTTTCGTCCAGCTTGGCCTTGCCGGCTGGGCGCAACGTAGCCTTGTCAAAGTCGAAGTTGGTACCTTCGAAGATGATTTTGGTCTGCGGTGCTGGACGCTCGATGGCAGGCGCTGGCTCTGGAGTTGGCTCAGGCGCGACATAAGGTGCAGGAGCAGGAGCAGGCGTTGGCTCAGGTGCTGGTGCTGGTGGCACAGGCTTGGCACCCAGCGGAATCACCAGACCAACGGTGGCGATCCAGTCACCCATATGATGAACACTGCCCACACTGTCCAGGTAACGGTAACGCACATCGCCACGAAGTGCGATATCGTGCATCCATGACATCACACCGACACCTGCATTAGCGGCCCAGTTGGTTTCAGAGAGGCCCGTTGCGCGCGATTGCACACCGCCCGCGCCGGCCACCAAGTATGGCGAGAAACCAGCATCGCGATTGAAAATGTACAACGCGTCAAACATCAGGCCCGTATTTTTAACGTTACCAGGACGGCCGCCATTTAAGTTGTATTCACCGTAGGTGCCGTTCAATTCCAGATTCAGGTGCTCGGTGATGGGCTTGCC
>DMQT01000056.1:4158-5806 GCA_003455595.1 Betaproteobacteria bacterium | reverse complement strand
TCAGCTGCCAGTGCCTGACCAGCCATTACGGCGCAAGACAAAGAAACCAAGGTACGCAATTTCCAGGACATAACTATTCTCCTCTAAAGTTTTACTACTGAATCACACAACCGCTGTTTATATTGTTAACAGTTGTGTTTAATTTAGCACATCAATACCGCTGCCTGTCACACAGCATTGTATAAATGTACCGCTTGTATGCTGCATTTCAGCCATGTGTTGTTTTTTTACTACTTTTCGGGCGAAACGCCTGAACAACCTCATCCCGAGTTTGTATGTATACCCCACCGATTAAATCGACACAGTACGGTACCGCACCAAACACACCATCCAGCGTTTCCTTGATCGCTTTGGGTTGGCCGGGCAGATTCAAAATCAAGCTGCTGCCGCGTATCACGCCGACCTGGCGCGACAATATTGCCGTCGGTACAAATTTCAGGCTGACCGCGCGCATGGCCTCGCCGAATCCCGGCAACTCCTTGTCAGCCACGGCGCGGGTGGCCTCGGGCGTGACGTCGCGCGGCGCGGGCCCGGTACCCCCGGTGGTGAGAATCAGCGCGCAACCTTGCACATCGACCAGGTCTTTAAGCGTGGCCTCGATCAGCGGCTGCTCGTCCGGGATCAGTCGCGCGTCAAACACGCACGGGTTGAGCAAGGCGGCAGTCAGCCATTCCTTTAGCGCAGGTGTGCCTTTGTCCTCATATACGCCGCTCGATGCGCGATCCGAGATCGAAACGATGCCGATTTTAACGCTATCCATAAATACTCAGAACGGCAGTTTCAAATCGGGTGCCGCATCCAGAAACACGCGGCGGAAATCCGCCTGGATATGCTCCAGCGCCGACTGCGTATCGGCCTCGAAGCGCAGCACGATCACCGGTGTGGTGTTGGATGGCCGCGCCAGGCCGAAGCCGTCGGCGTATTCCACGCGCAGGCCATCGAGCGTGATGATTTCCGTCGCATCGGGAAAAGTCGCCGTCTGCTGCAATTTTGTCATCAGCGTGTAATGTTCGCCCTCGGGCATGGTGATGTTGAGCTCGGGCGTATTGACCGTGTCGGGCAGGCCATGCAGCGTGGCGTTGATATCATCTTGCTTGCTGAGGTATTCAAGCAGCCGCGCACCGGCGTACATGCCGTCGTCGAAGCCGTACCAGCGTTCCTTGAAGAACACGTGGCCGGACATTTCACCCGCCAGCAACGCGCCGGTTTCTTTCATCTTTGCCTTGATGAAGCTGTGACCGGTTTTCCACAGCAGTGGGCGACCGCCGCGCTCGCGGATCCAGCTGAACAGATTGCGCGTGGATTTCACGTCAAAGATGATTTCGGCATCGCTGGTTTTCAACGCGGCAATCAAGTCCACCAGATTCTTCGGCTGCGAAGGATCGGGATGGTGATTGGGAAAGGTGCCGTCCACTTCGCAGAACAGCTCTTCCACCGTGCAACCCAGACGGCGATACAATTCCGGCCCGAATGCACCGGGCACGCCATTACCCGAGTCGACGATGATTTTCATCGGTCGCGCCAGTTTGATGTCGCCGACGATGCGGTCGAGGTAGGCCGGGGCAATGTCGTGCTGGCTGTAGCTGCCGTTACCGCTGGTTAAATTGCCCTGTTCCAGCCGCTCGCGCAGCGCCTGGATGGTGTCGCC
>DMQT01000056.1:0-3996 GCA_003455595.1 Betaproteobacteria bacterium | reverse complement strand
TTGTGGCTGCCGGTGACCATCACGGCGCTGTGTGTGTTTAGCTCGTATGCAGCGAAATACGTCATCGGCGTGGCGACCATGCCCAGGTCGATCACGTTGATACCGGCTTTTTGTATGCCGCGCGCCAGTGCTGCCGCCAGTTCGAGACCGGACAGTCGTCCGTCGCGGCCGATGCAGATTGCCGTCTGCGCGCGCGCTACCGCTTCCGAACCAATGGCGTGGCCGATGGCCTCGACGATTTCCGGCGTGAGGGTTTTGCCGACGATGCCGCGTATGTCGTAGGCCTTGAAAATTTCTGCTGGAAGCTTGGTCATTGGTGTGATCCCATATGAATGCAAATTGGCCTGACGTCAGATTGCAACGTGTTATTTACACTTTAACGGAAGGCGCCGTGCGGGTGAAGCCTTGCATTCAATGCCGGCTGTCAAAAAACCCCAGCACACGCGTCGGCAACCAGTTGATGCGCCCCGGAAACGGTCCGGTGGGAAAGCCGACATGGCCACCCTGCGCAGGGAAATCCAGCGTCACCGAACTCGATACCTGATCCGGCGTCGGCAATGCGGCACCCGGCATGAACGGGTCGTCGCGTGCGTTGATCAACAGCGTGGGCAGGGCGATGTTGATCAGGCCGGGCTTGCTCGATGCGCGCCGCCAGTAGTCGTCCGCGCCCTTGTAACCGTGCAGCGGCGCGGTCACCTGATCGTCGAATTCATACAGCGTGGAAATCGCCTCGATTTTTTTACGGTCGTACAGCGTCGGATAGGCGTCGAGTTTTTGCAGCGCTTTTTTCTTCAGCGTGCGCAAAAAATGGGCGGTGTAGAAATAGCGATTGAAGCCTTTGTCGAGGTTATGCCCGGTAACCGTCAAATCCACTGGCGCCGACACCGCCACGGCTGCATCGATGACGCCAACAGCATTCTCGCCCTGCTCGCCCAGCCACTTGAGCAGCGCATTGCCGCCCAGCGACACACCCGTGGCATACATCGGCACGCCCTCATTCGTGCTCCGCAAGCGATTCAGGATGTAGCCGATGTCGGCGCTGTCAGACGCAAAATAGGCACGCGGCAGGCGATTCGGCTCACCTGAACAGCCGCGAAAATGCACCACCACACCGCGCCAGCCGCGCTGCTTGACGGCATCCATCAGCGCCAGGGAGTAAAACCCCTGAGCATTGCCTTCCAGACCGTGAAACAGCACCACCAGCGGCGTGCCGGCCGGGTTGTCCACCCAATCGAGATCGAGAAAATCGCCGTCCGGCAGCTCCCAGCGTTCGCGCCGGTAGGCCACTTTGGGCGCAGCGATGAACAGGAAAGGGTATAGGGTTTGCATATCCCCGCCGGGCAGCCAGGCAGGGGCGTGATAGTCATCGGCGTGCGCCGGCAGGGTATACATCAAAATAATCGCAAGGAAGGCGAAGCAGACGTTAAGGCGCGCGGACATGCGATGCGTCTGGGCGTGCGCCGCGTATGAACAACAAAGCCGGTTTTGGAACGCACGCTGCCATGCGACAGCCCGCGCGGCGCGAGGTGATAATCGCCGAGCTTGAGGTGAATATCACCCAGCGTGCACTCGCCTTCCATCACCAGCGATTCCTCGTCCATGTCGTGTGCGTGCGCCGGCATGGCACCGCCCGGCAAAATGCGCATGAGGACAGAGCGCGACGTTTCCGTCAGCGCCGCGTGCAGCGTTGTATTGCGCTCCACTGCCAGCAGGATATTCATCGGATCATCATCGCCCGACTGCGCTTCCGACGTCAGTGTCTCGGGTTCGGGATGCGATTCTGCCTCATCGCGCCGACGCAGATGATCCAGCGCCCGCGAACGCGTCATCATCAACAGCCAGGTCATCGGCCGCGCGCGCACCGCATCGTAGTCCTTGGCGTTGCGCCACACCTGCATGAACACATCGGCCACCTCCTCCTCGGCGGCTTCGGATTTGCCAACGATGCGCAGTGCCACACCGAACACCCGCGACAAGGTGATGTCGTACAGCGCAGACAGCGCCGACTCCTCACCCCGCGCAACCGCCACCAGCAACAGGTAACACGCTGCGTTCAGGCGGTCGCTGGCCGTTTCCTGGGTGGTTAATGTAGGCGCTCGATTCATCGGCGTGAGTATATCAAAGCGCGCTGGAAGCCGTGATGGGGAAAGCGTTAACATGCAAGCTGCCTGTGCTGGACTGATGCAAGGTATACGCACACGCCACCGCTTCGGATTTAAACCGCGCCCTGATAAACGATCAACATGCACCTATTCCTTAAATACTGGTTCGCCAGCGCGAGCCTGATAGTCGGCCTGAACGGCTGCACCAGCCTGCCCGCACACCACGAAAAATCGCTCTACGACCGCCTCGGCGGCGGACCCGTGATTGCCTCCATCGTCGACGACTTCCTCCGGCAACTCCACACCGACCCGCTGCTGCAATCCAGCTTCGGCCACACCGACATGACAAAATTCAGGCAATTGCTGATCCAGCAGCTGTGTTACGCCACCGATGGCGGCTGTATTTACCAAGGCCCCGCCATGCCCGACGCCCGCGCCGGACCGGGTGTTCAGCCAGCGCAATTCAACGCCTGGCTGCACGACATGGCCAGCGCACTCGACGCCAACTGCGCCGGACTGCGGGAAAAAAACGAAGTGCTGGGGATCTTGTTCGCGATGGAATATCAGATTGTGGCGAAGACAGATTGATACTGTATTGATTCAAATGGCTCAAGCCTGACCACCAGAAGCGCGGACGGAGTTGCTTAACCTATGGTGATAACCAGTGCTTCCAGCCCGCCTATAGTCGCCTCAATTACATCTCCCTTGACCACAGCGCCAACCCCAGCAGGTGTGCCGGTAAAGATCAGGTCGCCGGGATATAATTCGACCTGTTGCGATAGATAGTTAATGATCTCCGGGATCTTCCAGATCATGTCGTCAACGTCGCTGCTCTGACGCGTTTCGCCATTCACTTTCAATTCAATTTTGCCTTTGGTAATCACGCCTGTGCGCAGGGCCGGGGTAATTGCGGCGCATGGTGCCGAATAGTCAAATCCTTTGCTCATATCCCAAGGGCGCCCCTGCCCACGCGCGGTGCGCTGTACGTCGCGCTTGGTCATATCGAGGCCGACTGCGTAGCCGAAAATATGTTCATTGGCTTTATCCAGCGGGATATCGCGACCGCCCAGTGACAGCGCGACTACCAGCTCGACCTCGTGTTGCAGATCGCTGGTGCCGGGTGGATAAGGCATCACGGCATGATTAGGCAAAACAGCCTGCGCCGGTTTGGTGAAGAAAAACGGCGCTTCGCGGCCTGCATCGCTGCCCATTTCACGCGCATGCGCAGCGTAATTCTGGCCGACACAATAAATGCGGCGTACCGGGAATGGGTCGCTCGACATGACTGGAATACTGATGATGGGCGTGGGGGAAAAGGCATAGTTCATGGGGTTAAACCTCGTGGCATTGCGGTGTGCTTTTAGCTGATATCAATCTATCGCCAGATATTTTGGCCAAATTCTTCGCAGCTCAATGCAACGTAGGCGCAGCCCCAGCCGCCACTGGCCGCGCCGCAGGCGAGCCATGATGCAACACCAACCGCCAGCTGCCGCCTTCCATGCGAAACATGTTGGTGGCGACGACGTGCGCTTGCTGGGTTTTATCTTCGGTGACAGTGAGGTGCTCTTCAACCAGGTGCACGGCCATGGTGTCGTCTTCCTGCGATTGCACCACAGCAACCGCCAGATTGATGCCGCCGCCACCGGCAAAAATGGCACGCCAGCTCTCGCGAATGGCGTCCACCCCGACCAGGATCGGCCCGGTGGGATGGATGCAGACGATGTCGGGGCTGTCTGCCCAGACCGCCATCATGGCGTCCAGGTCGGCGCTCTCAAAGGCGCGGTAGAAGGCAACTTCTGCGTGTTCGGCGGTTTTGAACATGGCGTGTGCATCTGAATAAGTGGCCTTGATGGTAGCCGATTTGACCGCAGCGCGCACCGAGGGCAACCCGGCA
>DMQT01000173.1:9628-10042 GCA_003455595.1 Betaproteobacteria bacterium | reverse complement strand
GTTGAATCGAGCCGGGTGGCGTAAGCTGCCCGGCTTTTTTATTGCCTACGGCTTGTTATCCCACACCGAAAATAGCGGACGGCCTCTTTCAATTGACTCGCATAGCGCGGTCATCCATCGGGCGATTCAGCCCGCGTTCCAGCTGTATTTCACAGTCATTGAATCCCGCATTAACAGGCATTGCGTGACCCAACCCAGGCGCTCGGTCGGGTACAGGTTTTTCCATAAATGAATAACCTTGGGTGGGAAGTAGCGGTTGGAAAACGTCACGATCAGCCGACCGCCAGGCTTAAGCACGCGCTGTAGTTCTGCCAGCCCGGCCATGGGCTGCGTCAGGTATTCGAATGAAACGACGCAAATGGGCACAGTGGCTACGGATCGGTGGCAATACGCATTTGCAGTACAGGTTGCCAA
>DMQT01000173.1:2024-9574 GCA_003455595.1 Betaproteobacteria bacterium | reverse complement strand
TGCTGGTGCTGGGTGCGCGCCGAATGATACATCAGGCTGTAACACCAGGCCGTCATATGTGCGCCAGCGCCTTGCGCGCCCATAGCCAAACATATTGCGTTGCCGAGCTAAAAGCCGTGAGCAACAGCAGACTGAACAGCCAGGTTAGCCAATGCCCCAACAGCAAAATTTGCGCGGCATCCGCCAGTACCAGCAGGACCACCACAAATTCCAGCAGGGTGTGGAATTTACCCAGCCAGGTCGGCGTGATTTCCAGATGGCCGAAACGATGGCGATATACCAGCGCGCCGCCGATAATGAGCGCGTCGCGCAGCACGATGACCCCCAGCAGCCAGCCCGGCACGTGGCCCAACCACACCAGTACAGACAGGCTGGAAAGCAGCATCAGCTTGTCGGCGATGGGGTCGAGTGTGGCACCAAGCGGGGTATGCTGATTCAGGATGCGGGCGAAAAAGCCGTCCAGTGCGTCGCTTAGCGCTGCCGCGACAAATACCCAGAACGCCGCCGGGTAGGCACCCACGGTGAGCAGCCACACCACCACCGGCACCAGCACCAAGCGTATCAATGTGAGGCTGTTGGGGATATTCAGTTGCCCGGCGACGCTGTGCATACGACTCTCCCTTATGGCAGTACATTCTCCCACAATTTTTGCAGGCGTTTGACCGACACCGGCTGCGGCGTTTTCAGCTCCTGTGCGAACAGCGAAATGCGCAGCTCTTCCAACTGCCAGCGGAATAGATTGAGCGCCGGGTCGTCAATCGCGGCCTTGCGATGCTTGTCCTGGCGCGTGCGCAGTTGACTGGTCAGCGTCGCCAGCACGCTGCTGTGGCGCTGGTCGTGGTCAAGGCGCGCGGGCAGCTTGGACAGGCGCAGGCTGATGCCCTTGAGGTAGCGCGGCAGGTGTTGCAGCTGCGCCCACGGCGTGGCGGTGATGAACCCGGCATACACCAGGTGTGCCAGCTGATCCTGCACGTCCTTGACCACGTGAGGCCATGGCGCCTTGAGTTTTGCCTGAATCTGGCTGTACTCATCCAGGGTCTGCGCCACGCTGTGCAGCAGCGCGTCGGCTACCGGTTTGAGGCGGGCGCGTGCCTTGCTCAACTGCGCTTCAAATTGGCGCTGGTCGCGCGGCAGTTCGTCGTCGCCCAGGCAGGCGCGGACGGCAATGGCCTGGATGAGTTCTTCGCGAAAGTGGTCGGCGTCGCCCAGGTGGCGGTAGGCCAGCGCCAGCCGGGTAAAGTTGGGCAGGCTCTTTTCCAGAAACTGGAACTGTACCTGCAATGTCAGGCGAAACAGCCGCACCAGCCCCCGGCGATGTGCGCGGTCTGCCGCTGCATGCGTGTCGAACAGGCGCAGCGCCACGCTGTCGGTGTCGTCCACCAGCGCCGGGTAGCCGGTGGCCGGTTGCCCGGCGCGGGTAAAGCGCAATTCTTCCGGCACGTCGCCGAATTCCCAGCGTTTGAAACCGCTTTTTTCGAAGGCGTTGTCCTGCTCACGGAAGGTCAGTTGCGCAGCTTCACCGAGTTGCCGCTGCAACGCCAGCAGATCGCGCCCGGCACCCAGTTCACGTGCCTGCTCGTCCACCACGCGGTAATGCATCATGAGGTGGGCGGACGGCGTGTCGTGCCAGTCGGTCACGCTGATTTTCAGGCCGCTCTTTTTACTCAGTGCGTCGGCCAATGCCTCACGCAAACCACGCGTCGGCGTCAATGTGTCCATCAGTGCGGTTACCGTATCCGGCACCGGCACGAATACCCGACGCAGCTGTTTCGGCAATGCCTTGACGTACCAGCCGAGTTTTTCGCGCAGCATGCCCGGCACCAGCCAGTCGAAGCGCCAGGCTGGCAAGGTGTTGAGCAGCGCCAGCGGCACGGTCACGGTGACGCCATCGAGCGCGTGGCCGGGCTCGAAACGGTAGGTGAGCGGCAGGCGCACGGCACCGATGTCCAGGCTGGCGGGAAACCAGTCGGCCGTCACGGCTTCGGCACCGTGTCGCATGATCTCGTCACGCGTGAGGTAGAGCAGACGCGGATTGGCGCGTTCCGCCTCGCGTCGCCATTTGTCGAAACCGCTGCCGTTGACGATNNCGCGCCTTGTGCTCCAGCTCGACGATTTCTTCGATCAACTGGCCGTTGTGGGCGAAAAACGGTGCGCGCGTGTCGTATTCGCCTGCCACCAATGCACTGCGGATGAAGATGCGGCGGCTCTCGACCGGGTCGATGCTGCCGTAATGCACGCTGCGACGCGGCACGATGGTGAGGCCGAACAGTTGCACCTGTTCGAATGCCGAGACCTGCGCCGTTTTTTTCTGCCAGTGCGGGTCGAAATACTGGCGCTTGAGCAGGTGGGCGGCGATGGTTTCCAGCCATTCCGGCTCGATCTTGGCGACGCTGCGCGCGTACAGCCGCGTGGTTTCGGTCAGCTCCGCCGCCATCACCCACTTGGGTGATTTTTTTGCCAGCGCCGAGCCGGGGTGAATATGGAATTTAATCCCGCGTGCGCCCTGATAGCCGCCTTCATCTGTCTTCACGCCGATATTGCCAAGGAAGCCGGCCAGTAGTGCCTGGTGGATTTCGGCGTATTGCGCGGGCTGTTCGTTGCCGCGCAAGCCCATCTCTTTGGCCATGCTGGATAACTGGCCGTGCACCTCACGCCACTCGCGCAGACGCTGCGGGTTAAGGAAATGTTCGCGGCACTGGTCCATCAGCTTGCGGTTGGATTTCTTGTGCTTCAACGCCTCATCATAAAACTGCCACAGTTTCAGCAAGCCAATGAAGTCAGAGCGCTCGTCGGCAAACGCCTTGTGGCGGTCGTCGGCGGCACCGGCCTGTGCGGGCGGGCGTTCGCGTGGGTCTTGCACCGACAGCGCGGCACACAGAATGAGCGCCTCGGCCAGACAGTTCGACTGCTGCGCCGCGAGCAGTACGCGGCCGATTTTCGGGTCCAGCGGCAGCTTGGCGAGCTGCTTGCCGACTGGCGTCAGGCGGCGCTGCTCGGAGACGGCGTTGAGCTCTTCCAGCAGCTGGTAGCCATCGGCAATCAGGCGCGGCGCGGGTGCATCGAGGAACGGAAACTGGTCCGGTTCGCCCAGGCGCAGCGCCGCCATGCGCAGGATCACCCCGGCCAGCGAGGTGCGCAGGATTTCCGGGTCGGTATAGGCAGGTCGCGCGGCGTATTCCAGCTCGGAATACAGGCGGATGCACACCCCGGCGGCGACCCGGCCGCAGCGTCCGGCGCGCTGGTTGGCGGAGGCCTGCGATACTGGCTCGACCAGCAGCTGATCGACCTTGGTGCGCGGCGAATAGCGCAGGATGCGCGCATGGCCGGGGTCGATGACGTAGCGGATGCCGGGCACCGTGAGCGAAGTTTCGGCGACGTTGGTGGCCAACACGATCCGGCGTGCGTTGCCGGGGTGAAAAATGCGCTGCTGCTCCTGTACCGACAGGCGCGCGAACAACGGCAGGATTTCGGTATGCGGCGGATGGTGCTTGCGCAGCGCCTCGGCAGTGTCACGGATTTCGCGTTCGCCGGGCAGAAAAATCAGGATGTCGCCGTCGCCCAGTCGCGCCAGCTCGTCGGTAGCGTCGAGGATCGCCTGCATCGCGCGCTCTTCGTCGGCTTCGCGCGGCTTGGCGGCGTCATTGGTACGTTCCGGCGCTTCAATCGGGCGGTAGCGAATTTCCACCGGATAGGTGCGGCCGGAAACCTCGATTACCGGCGCGCCGCCGAAATGCGCAGAAAAGCGCTCGGCGTCGATGGTGGCGGAAGTGATGATGACTTTCAGATCGGGCCGCCGCGCCATCAACTGGCGCAAGTAGCCCAGCAGAAAATCAATGTTCAGGCTGCGCTCGTGCGCCTCGTCGATGATGATGGTGTCGTAGGCGCGCAGATCGCGGTCGCCGCTGGTTTCCGCCAGTAGCATGCCGTCGGTGAGTACCTTGATGACGGTGTCCTGGCGTACCTGATCGGTGAAGCGCACCTTGTAGCCGACGCCTTCACCGAGCGTGGTGCCCAGCTCTTGCGCCACGCGCGCCGCCACCGTGCGTGCAGCGATGCGGCGCGGCTGGGTGCAGGCGATGCGGCCGGACACGCCGCGTCCGGCTTCGAGGCAGATTTTTGGCAACTGGGTGGTTTTGCCCGAGCCGGTGGCGCCGCATACGATGATGGCCTGATGCGCGCGGAGGGCGGCGGCAATCTCGGCATGGCGCGCCGAAACCGGCAGCGCCTCAGGGTAATTGAACGCGGCGGGTTGCCAGTAACGGGGTAATACGGCGGCAGTGTCGGTCATTTGCCGTCGATATATTGGGTGTCGTCAAAGGTGGCAACCCAATGCGGTTTGTACGCCACCAGGACGGTCATGATCATGCCGGTAGTGACCGCCTCAGACCAGGCCATGAGCAAAAAGTAGGGCAGATAGTTTTGCATCAGGTAGTCGAACGGATACGCGCCTGCCTGCGCCAATACGACACAGGCTGCAAACCCCACTGCCGCCACCGCCACGCCCGCGCCAACAAAGGCGTTGAGAAACACATAGATGAAAAAATGATTGGGCAGTTTGCTGTCTACCAGACGGTAAATCCACCAGCTGATAGTGACCGGCAACACCGCCATCAACAGGCCGTTAAGCGCAAAAGCATGCCAGGTGCCTTCCCATGCAGTAGCCAGCAGCAACGCCAGACCGAGGCCGAGAATGGCAAACCACGGGCCGAACAGCAGCGTGAGTGCGGTAGCGCCGAGCAGGTGCAGGCTCAGCCCCGGTTGGATACCGGTCTTGATCTGCCAGAACGCCAGCACCGCGACGCTGGCACCCAGCAGCAGATTGAACACGCCGGGTTTTTTCAGCACCGCCCATGGCGCAGCGAATGCAGCTTTGATTAAAACTGCGCCAAATAGCAGCAGCGAAATGAGTAACCAACTGGCAGGAATGAGGCTGTCGATGAGGTTCATGGTGCGAGTAGGGTACAGTCGGAAGCCGCTGATTTTACGCTATACTCAGCCCGGTTAAAAACGCGATTGCATATTATGAAACTGGTTCTGTTTGACCTCGACAACACCTTGCTGGCAGGCGATTCCGACTTTGAATGGGCGCAATTCCTGATTGAACACGGCGTGCTGGATCGCGAATTGTACGCAGCGCGCAATCATGCGTTTTACGAACAATACAAGGCGGGTACGCTGGATATCCACGAATTCCTCGATTTCCAGTTAAAGCCATTGTCGCGTCACGCGCGCACCCAGCTTGACGCCTGGCACGCCGACTACATGCAGCAAAAAATTCTGCCCCTGATGACCCCGGCGGCGCAGGTGCTGGTCGAGCGCGAGCTGGCCGATGCCGATCTCGTTGCAATCATTACCGCCACCAATAGTTTCGTCACCGCACCTATTGCACGCGCTTTCGGCATTTCGCATCTGATTGCCACCGAGCCTGAACAAGTTAACGGCGTTTACACCGGACGGGTGGCAGGTACACCCAGCTTCCGCGAAGGCAAGATCGTGCGTCTGCATGAATGGCTGGGCAGCCTCGGCAAAACCCTGGACGACTTTGACCAGAGCTGGTTTTACAGCGATTCGTTGAACGACCTGCCGCTACTCAATCTGGTCACCCATCCGGTGGCGGTGGATCCCGACGCCACCTTGCACGAGCACGCCATTCAATGCGGCTGGCCGGTCATCAGCCTGCGTGGAGAATAGCTTGGCAAGAGAGGGTGAATTGGGCAGGCAGGTGTAACAGAAGGCAATGAGGCGAGGACTGGGCAGCTCTCCCAAAAACAGGAGAGCCGCCCGTTTGTTTCAGACTACATTACTGAATTGCACGTACCGCGAGTTCCTCTTTTGTGGCCTTGATGAAGCCGAACCTGGCGTAGGCATCCTGGGCTGCCGGGGTGCCGAGGAATTTGAGATATTCCGCTGGTGCTTTGGCGTGCGGCGCACCGGTGACATCGCCGGCAAAATAATTGACTTCGTTTTTCATGCTGTCTTTTTCGGGCAGATTCACCACCCCCACTGGCGAGTGGTGCGTAATGGCATTCTGATATTCGGTTGCCCAGACGATGCCCACATCCACTTTGCCGGCGTTGATACCGTCCGGAATTTCCCGGTGGTGCACAGCAGTAAAGTACACATTGGATGCGCCATAACAGGACTGGCATTCTTTCCCGTCGGAAAGCTTGTCCCACAGCCCGTTGTTTTGCAGCACCTTTTTTGCATAAAACTTCATGATCCCCTCGGTGATGGGATTGGGAAGCATGACTTGCAGGTCCGGGCGCCCCAGATCGGCGATGCCCTTGATATTCCTGGGGTTGCCCTTGGCCACCATCAGCACCAGCTGGTTATGCATGTAGGTCACATAATCCTTGCCCTTGCCGGCTTCCTTGAGTTTTTGCATGGAACCCATGTCGACCATGCCGAATACGTCAGGCGTCATGGCATAGTCCTTGTCCTTATAAACCCAGCCGCCTTTCAGGACAGCGTTCATTACTTTTCCGGGCGGCATCGTGACGACCCCAACCACATCCTTGTGCTGCTTCTGGAAGGCATGAATAACCTCTTCCATGGCAAAGAACTGGTTGCCTGCCAGCCAGATATTGAATCCCGTTTTCCCGGCCTTCATCAATTCCAGAGCCGCTTCGCCTTTGACGATCTTGCCGTCAGGATAAAACACACGCAGATCTTCGTCCTTGTCGGCAGGAATGGGCTCAAGTTTCTGTGCAGCCGGATTCACCTGAGCCGGTTTCTCGGCATCCGGCGCGGCAGACGCAGCGACAGTGCCCAAGGTGAATACAGGGATCACTAATGCAGCAAGTAATTTGCTCAATGTCATGTTTTAGCCTCTTTAAGTTTGATTCAAATACAGTCGAACTAACTGCCAGGCCCACGCCCCTGGCCTTTTGGGTCATTGCCATCGAAAGGGTCGGTCAACTGTATGGCTTGTGTATTACCCCAAGCTTCCAGGTCAGCGACTTCCACTCCCAGCCAAAAAAATCTGCCGACCGAATCTGTTCCGTGACCACCCACGATTTTCTGATCCGGCTCAAGCAGAATGTGATGAGAATATTCCAGCACTTCAGCCTCGTCGCGAAACACTTTCCATAACACCACATGTTCTTTTTTCGGATCTTCGGGTAAAGCCCGGGCTTGAGTTAAGGTTTGTTTAACCTGTACGTCCTGATCTGATGCTTGCATAAAAAATCTCCTGTGGCCGATTTTGGAATGAAAGTAGCTGCAGATATGAGGCCGCATTGCCTCGGCAGTTCCCGTGTCTCGCATCAGTGGCGCTGATACAGGCCGATGAGCTCGGCCTGTATGAGGACGTGGCCCTGCATTGTTTTTTCCAATGCGGCTTTGTTGGGCTGATTTAGATTGGGCAGTACCTCATCCAGTGCATAGAGTTTGAAAAAGTAGCGATGGCGCCCGATCGGCGGGCACGGACCGCCGTAGCCGGTGCGCTTCCAGTCGTTGCTCCCCTCCAGCGTGTCGGCCGGCAGCGCCGTTACCCCTTCCGCAAGGCCGGTGCTGGCCACCGGCAGATTGTAGAGCAGCCAATGTACCCA
>DMQT01000173.1:0-1818 GCA_003455595.1 Betaproteobacteria bacterium | reverse complement strand
GCACCAGCGCCACGGCACACAATGCGGCCATAAATTTCCCCTTGTTCATCTACCCATTCTAGGACATAAAAAAGAAGACGAAAAAAGGGGGAATTTATCCCGTTGATTTGCCGCCGCCACCACCGAATTATCCCCCCGGCGTGCAATCTGCCCAGTTGTTGGGTGTTTCGTAGATGCGCACTTGTTTCAGGCGCAGGTGGTTGCCATAAGTATCCCGGTAGGCGGGATTGAGAATGTCGAAAGCAATTTGCGCCAGATTTTCAACCGTCGGCACAACTTCGAGAATAACGGTTTTGTGATCCGGTAAAGTTGTCAGAAAATCGCACACCACATGGTCGCCACGATATACCAGAAACGCATGATCCCACGCATCCACCAATTGCGCCTTGGCGATGCGTTTGACATCGGAAAAGTCCATCACCATGCCTTGTTCGGATTGCCCTTCGGCAGTAATGATGTCGCCGGACAGCGTGATTTCAATCGCGTAACGATGCCCGTGCAAATGTTTGCACTGGCTGGTGTGGTTGGGGATGCGATGTCCGGCATCGAATTCCAGGCGGCGGGTAATGAGCATGTGGGTGGTGTCGAATGAAGTGACGCGGATTATATCTTGTCAGAGGTTCGGCTGACCCTGCCACCCTATGCTCACTTGCGGAGAGCGTCAACCGGCTGCCACCCGCTTGCGCATGCGGGTGACAGGAGATCGGAATGAACCATAAAAGAAATTACCTATCGAGAATAAAACAGGCTTGCCGACTGTTTATGCCTGTGCAAGACCCCGAACTTTAATTTAAAGGAGAGAAAAATGTACCGTATAGCAAAATATCTAGTCGCAGCCATGCTCGCCCTGGCCTTCGCGGGTTGCGCCAGTTACCAGCCTGCGATGATGTCGGGCGGCGTATTAACAGACAGCGCCGGCATGACGCTTTATACCTTTGACAAAGACACCGCCAACAGCGGCAAAAGCGCCTGCAATGGCCCGTGTGCCGCCCTGTGGCCGCCAGCCCCCGCAACCGGCAACGTGAGCGGTGACTACTCTGCCATCACCCGCGATGACGGCAGTAAGCAGTTGGCCTACAAAGGCAAGCCCGTATACCTGTTCGCCAAGGATCAAAAAGCGGGCGACAAGCTGGGTGATAACGTCAAGGATGTGTGGCACGTGATCAGATAATTGCAATACAAAGTATTGCTTTGAAAATGCCCGTCGCTTGAAAGAAGCCCATCCCTTGCTTACTTGCGAGCAAGGGGATGGAGGCATTTGATTGAGCAAAGAGCGCGCTCACATAATGGGAGTGCGCGACGAACTCGATCAGGCACTCAAGCTGCGCTTTCTCTTCTTCCCATGGCCGCTTCCCCACGTGTTGTTAACGACTTACCTGGCAGGAAATCAAAGAGCAAGGTTCAGCAGGCTTAATCCTTGGTTCGCCCACGATTCAGATTGTCTGGTTAACTCACCCCCTTCACTCGCATGGGCGATGACTACGTGCTTGGCTAGCCGCGCCACCCATTCGTTGCGCTGTGTCGCTCGTTCACTGGTCAGGCGTTCCACCTTCTGGCTGGCGCTCACTATTGCCATGCAGCCTTCGGCAATTGCTGCTCGCCAATCGGGTTTCAGACGCGCATTGCTCACTGGGCGCGCAAGCACCATAACCACCGGGCTGCGTGCCTGCAGTAGCAGGTTCAGCATTGATTGTTCCAGGGGCGAGTGAAAGCCGCTGATCACTACTTGTCGCGTCCGTACTTGCTCAAGCCCCCAGTCCATTGCAGCGCGGATGGCAATGCCGGGGCATTGGCGGGGGGGGGAAAAAGCCGTCACCG
>DMQT01000098.1:273-6209 GCA_003455595.1 Betaproteobacteria bacterium | reverse complement strand
AAAGACGGCAAAGCCATGGAAGCCAAATGCGGTGCTGAGAAAAAAGCCATGGAAAGCAAATGCGGCGCAGCCAAAAAAATGCAGGATGGCAAATGCGGCGCTGAGAAAAAAGCCCACGAAGGTAAATGTGGCGCTGCCAAGTAATTAACCAGCACCATGCCCAGCCCCGCACTCAAGCGACCAACCACACCGCATGGCGCGGGGCTGGGGTTTCGCCGCGAATTGCTCGACGCGCTGGAGGCACACGTCCCCAGCGTCATTGATTTTTTTGAAATTGCACCCGAAAACTGGATCGACATGGGCGGCGCACAGGGTCGCTGCTTGCGCCCGTTTACCGAACGCTATCCGTTTGTCTGCCATGGCTTGTCGCTGTCCTTGGGCGGACCGGCTGCGCTGGATGAAATCCTGCTGCGCAAGACCAAAAGCTTCATGGACGCGCACGACATTGCGCTGTTTACCGAACACTTGTCCTATTGTGGCGACGACGGCCATTTATATGACCTGTTGCCGATCCCGTTTACCAGCGAAGCGGTGAGTTACGTCGCCGCACGCATCCGCCGCACCCAGGCTATTCTGGAGCGCCAGATTGCCATCGAAAACACTTCGTTTTACGTGATGGCCGACATTGCCGAGATGGACGAAGCAAGTTTCATCAACGCCGTGCTGGCAGAAGCCGATTGCCTGCTGCACCTCGACGTCAATAACGTCTACGTCAACAGTGTCAATCACGGCTTCGATCCGCTCGGCTTCATCCACGCCCTGCCCGTCGAACGCACCGTCTACCTGCACATGGCGGGGCACCATCAGGAAGCACCTGATTTGCTGATTGATACCCATGGCGCGGCGGTGATTGAGCCGGTGTGGGCGTTGCTTGAGGCCAGCTATCGCCGGTTTGGCGCATTGCCGACCCTGCTCGAACGCGACTTCAACATTCCCCCGCTGGCCGAGCTGATGCCGGAAGTCGCACGCATCGCGGNNCGTGCTTTCCGGTGTTGCGGCAAATACTCGGCGTGCGCAAATGGACCCGACTGGCGCGCGCGTTCTTTGCCACGCACCGCTGCCGTACGCCGTATTTTCGCCAGATTCCCGACGAATTCATTCAGTTTTTGCAGGATGAATGGCAGCGCTCCGATGACTACCCGGCATTTGTGCTGGAACTGGCGCATTACGAATGGATCGAGCTGGTGCTGGCAATTTCCACCCGCGAAGCTGCGTTGACCGGACTGGATACCCAGCCGGATTGGCTGGCAAGTCGTCCGCAACTCAATCCGGTGATGGCGCTGCTGAGCTACGCCTACCCGGTGCAACGCATCGGCACGCGTTACAAACCCGCCGCCCCACCCGCCCAGCCAACGCACTTATTGATACTGCGCAATCCCGCCGATCAGATCCGCTTTATCGAGCTGAACCCGGTCACGGCGCGCCTGATCAGCCTGCTGGAAACGGACGAGCTGACCGGCCACGCCGCGCTACAGCAACTGGCGGTTGAAATGCAGCATCCCGATCCCGCCACCCTGGTGCGTTTCGGTGCCGAAATTCTGCACGATCTTTACACCCAACACGCCCTCACCGGCACCCGCTGAAGTCGTCCCAAGGCGCGCACAAAGCGCTTTTGGCTGTCACCTAAATTCCCGTACAATCACGGCTTTATTCAGGTTTCCTCATCCCGCGTCCACTTATGGCCGATTTGCACGACAGCGCGAAAGCCCACGACAGCACTGAAGACAACCTGGACAAGGTCGTCACGCTGTTGCGCAAGCATCATCTCGTGAAAAATCTGGTGCACAAGCAGGCCATGCCGCGTCACGACCTGGTCGAGAGTCTGGTGCAAAAGCAGCACCTGGCCGAGTTGCATGCGCTGCTCGACGACATGCACCCGGCCGACGTGGCGCGCGTGCTGGAAGCGCTGCCGCTCGACGACCGGCTGCTGGTATGGGATCTGGTCAAGGCCGAGCACGACGGCGAAATCCTGCTCGAAGTCTCCGACGCGGTGCGCGGCTCGCTCATCAAGAGCATGGACAGCGACGAACTGCTGGCCGCCGCCGAAACGCTGGATACCGACGAGATCGCCGACCTGGCGCCGGATCTGCCGCAGGACGTGATCGAAGACCTGCTCGATTCGCTCGACGCGCAAAACCGTGCGCGCCTGCAATCGGCGCTGTCATACCCGGAAGAGACCGTAGGCGCGCTGATGGACTACGACATGGTCACCATCCGCGCCGATGTCACGCTGGAAGTCGCGTTACGCTACCTGCGCCGCCTCGGCGAGCTGCCCGATCAGACCGATAAACTGTTCGTGGTGGATCGCGACGGCGGCCTCAAAGGCGTGATGCCGCTGCAAAGATTGTTATTGCAGTCGCCCGACGCCAACGTCAGCGACGTGATGGCCGCCGAAGTCGTAACCTTCCGCCCCGAAGACGAAGCCACCGACGCCGCACAGGCATTCGAACGCTACGATTTGCTGTCGGCACCGGTGGTGGATGGCCGCAACCGTCTGATGGGGCGGCTCACGGTGAACGCCGTGGTCGATTACATCCGCCAGGAATCCGACAGCGACATGCTCTCCATCGCCGGTCTGCGCGAGGACGAGGACATCTTTGCCAGTGTGTGGAAATCGGTGCAAAACCGCTGGACCTGGCTTGCCATCAACCTCGTCACCGCCTTCGTCGCATCACGCGTCATCGGCCTGTTTGAGGGCTCCATCAGCAAACTGGTGGCACTGGCCGCGCTGATGCCCATCATCGCCGGTATCGGCGGCAACTCCGGCAACCAGACCACCACTATGATCGTGCGTGCGCTGGCGCTCGGGCAGATCCACCCCGACAGCGCCAAAAAACTGTTCACCAAGGAAATCGGCGTCGCCGGCTTGAACGGCCTGATCTGGGGCAGCGTGGTCGGCCTGTTCGCCTACATTCTGTATGGCATACCGGCACTCGGCGTCGTGATGATGGGTGCAATGACGCTTAACCTGCTGCTCGCGGCGGTGATGGGCGTATCGATCCCGATGCTGATGCAAAAATTCGGCCGCGACCCGGCGGTTGGCTCCAGCGTGCTGATTACCGCCGTCACCGACAGCGGCGGGTTTTTCATTTTTCTCGGACTGGCGACGGTGTTCATGCGCTACCTTGACTAGGGCATGAACAGGATTGTTTGAGATCGGCAGAACCAAGCAAACCCGATTCATATCAACCCGGTTGAACACTGTTTTCCTGCAAAAAATCCGGCAAATCCTGTCGCTTTTTGACTTTAATTCAACGAACGGAATGAACCATGCAACAATTTGACCTCATCGTCATCGGCTCCGGCCCAGGCGGTTACCGCGCCGCGGTACTCGCCACTCTGCGCGGCCTGTCGGTTGCCATCATCGAAAAAGCGCAATGGGGCGGCTGTTGCCTGAACCGTGGCTGCGTGCCAAAAAAAGACTGGCACCATACTGCGCAACTGGTGGCCGCCAGCCAGCACTTTGCCAAACGCGGCATCAGCGGCACGCTCAGCGCCGAACTCGATGGCGCCTGGCAGCATCAGCACACAATCGTGGAAACTGTACGCGACAGCTACACCGACTACATGAAACGCCTCGGCATCGCGGCGTTTGAAGGCCGCGCGCAGTTTGTTGACGCGCACACGCTGGCCATAGGGGAGACCCGCCTGAGTGCCAAACACATCATCATCGCCACCGGTTCCAGCCCGTTGATACCCGATGCGTATCCGCTGACAGCGGGGCGGGTACTCACCACCGACGACCTGTTCGACAATCCGCCGCCCGCAGGCAAGCGCGTTGCCATGGTCGGCAGCGGGGTGATCGGCACCGAATTCGCCTTCATCCTCAGCCAGCTCGGACGCGAAGTGCTATGGATCACGCAGAGCAAACCGCTGGCCAACAGCGCGTTCTCGCAACCGGCCTTGAAAATTCTCCACGAAGCGCTGGCACGGCATGACCTCAAAGCCCGTACCGGCTGCCGCGCGCAGTGTGTTGAAGTGCTGCCAGACGGCGTCAAGCTCACCCTCGGCGACGGCAGCGTGGAGACGGTGGACTGGGTGCTGCTCGGCACGGGCCGCCGCCCACACACCGATGCGCTGGCGCTTGATGCCGCCGGCGTGGCGCTCGATGCCAAGGGTTTCGTCAAAGTGAACGCTTACCTGCAAACCAGTGTGCCGCATATTTACGCCATCGGCGACGTCGCCAATCCGCGCATGACCGCCAACCAGGCGCTGGCCGACGCGGTGATTGCCGTGGCCAATATCCTCAAGCCGAACAGCCGCAAACAGGACGCCGCAGCGGTGCCTGAGCTGGTGTATTCAGCAGTCGAACTGGGTCGCATCGGCATGAACGAGGACGATGCCGAAGACGCCGAGCTCGAACCCGCAGTGGGGTTTGCCGCGTTTGAAACCAACCCGCGCGCGCTCGGCCAGGACGACACCGACGGCTTCGTGCGGCTGATTGCCGACATGGACAGCGGCGCGCTGCTGGGTGCCGAAGTGGTGGGCTATGACGCCGGAGAAATGATCCACAGCATCGCCCAGCAGTTCGGCCACGACGACGCGCTGGCACGTTTCGCCGCGACGTTTTACAACCACCCGGCGCGCACCGAGGAAATCCAGAATGCGACCGAAACGCTGGCCGCGAAATGGGGCCTGGCGGAACAGGTGTTTGGGGAATAAGCGTGACTGCCGCCATCCGGATTGATACCGCCCAGCCTGACGACGCCCCGGCCATCGCGCCACTGGTGGGCGCGTTGCTGGACGAAATCATGCAGGCGATTGGCGCCCAGGCGTTTCATTTCAACCTTGTGGAAACCACCGCCCGGCTGCAGGCGTTTATTGAACAAGGGCACTACCACGTGCTGGTTGCGCGCTGCGAATCTGAACCCGGCATTATTGGCTTCGCCGCCTTGTACGAAAGTTTTGCACTGTACGCCGAAGGTGCTTTCGGCACCCTGGCTGAACTGTATGTCAGCCCCGCCCACCGCTCGCACGGCATCGGAACGCAACTGATCGATGCGGCCAAAGCACTGGCGCAAGACAAAGCCTGGAAGCGGCTGGAAGTGACCACGCCGCCCCTGCCGCAATTTGACCGCACGCTGGCGTTTTATGAACGCGAAGGCTTCAGCGTCGCCGGTGGCAAAAAACTCAAACTCGCGCTATGACGTCCGCAATCCTCACATTCCAAACACCATGACCCCACCCGCCACCGGCATTGCTCTCTACCTGCGCCTGCTGCGCCATGTCCGCCCGTACTGGAAAATGTTCGCCGGGGCGTTGCTGGCGATGGCCGTCACCGCCGCCGCCGAGCCCGCCATCCCGGCGCTGTTCAAGCCGCTGCTGGACGGCAGTTTCGTACAAAAAGACGAGACTATGATCCGACTGATTCCGCTGGTGATGATTGCACTGTTCGTGGTGCGCGGGCTGGCCGATTTTGCCAGCACCTATGCCATCAGCTGGGTCGGCAGCCGTCTGGTGATGGATTTGCGCAGTGAGATGTTCCGCAAACTGGTGGCGATGCCGACGCAGTTTTACGACAACAGCTCGACCGGCACGCTGATCGCGCACATCGTATTCAACGTCACCCAGGTCACGCAATCGGCCACCAGCGCCATTACCCTGCTGGTGCGCGACACACTGACCATCGCCGGACTGCTGGCCTGGCTGCTGTGGCTGAACTGGAAGCTCACGCTGATCATCATCGCCATTGCACCGGTGGCGATATTCATCATACGCAAGGTGAGCGGCCGCCTGCGCCACATCAACCGTCAGGCGCAGCAGAATCTGGGCGAAATCACCCACGTGGTGGAAGAATCGGTCGGCGCGCACAAAGTAGTGAAGATTTTCGGCGGCCAGGCATACGAACTCGAACGCTTCGGCACCGCTGCCAACAACGCGCGACGCTACTTCATGAAAGGCATTTCCGCTGCCGCCGCCAATGGCCCGGTGGTGCA
>DMQT01000098.1:0-152 GCA_003455595.1 Betaproteobacteria bacterium | reverse complement strand
CCGGCGTCAACGAACAACTGCAGCGCGGGCTGGCCGCAGCCGAAGTGGTATTCGAATTGATCGACCGCGACACCGAGACCGACACCGGCACCCAGGTCATGGGCCGTGCGCACGGCGCGCTTGAATTCCACCACGTTACCCTGAATTACAGC
>DMQT01000036.1:6277-12608 GCA_003455595.1 Betaproteobacteria bacterium | reverse complement strand
GTTTTGCCACTTGCAGGCATGTCTTCTACCAGCGACATGGTCATTTTGCCGTCAGGACGTACCGGGAAATTGCCCGACACTTCGGGGTTACGCCAGACAAACACGTTAACGCTGTCGCCAGGGCCGATCAGATAATTCCAGGCGGGTGCATTGTCGTCCTTTGGCGCTGCCGGGTATTGATTACTCGCACAGCCAGCCAGTCCGGCCAACACGGCCAGCAACAACATCCACCGGAATGAAATCAGGGGTTTGATTGCGTTCACGGAATTCCTCCACTTATCAATTGATTGGTAATAACTCGCGCAACTTTATTCTATCTGCACCTAATCGGCAATCCAGCCAGTAGCTTGAGTTGCGAGGCGACGATGAATATTATCCAGCTTATACGAAGCATATTTCACGCCAAAGACTAATCCGCGCCAGAATCAAACACCCATGCGCCCTGTCAACGCATGCACTTAGCAACCGCCGCGCCAAGCTTGACGGCATTTTCACAAAACCGACGAGACCCCATCAAAACGCGCCTAGGCCAACATATTTGCCGTGTTTACCATGCCACGTTTTTATTTACCCTCACCCGACAGCCCAGCCGCACGTAGGGCAGCGCCACGATGCACACATTGAGGGCAATGCCCGCACACTTTCGGGTAGCCCAGCAGGCAACTGTACGTCTGGTTTAAATCGATACCCAAGGCCAGCGCTTGCTGAATGACCTGAATTTTATCCAACGCCAGCAATGGGGTCTGCACAACGAATTCGCCCAAGCTACGCGCCATCGTATTAAAGCTGTCGAGGAACAGTTGCGAGGCACTGGGATACGCGGTGACGTCGTCACGATTAAGGGCAAGGTGGATACGCTGCGCACCCATTTGCGCGGCAAAGCTCAGCCCGAGTGTTAGCGCCACCAGATTACGGTGCGGCAACGGCACGTGCAGCCGCTGGGTCTGACCGGCACGGAAAGTCTCGCCCACTGCCGCCAGATCGAGCCGGGTCAGCGGTACATCAAGGCAATTGGCGTGATACTGCGCAGCGCGCCACTCCTCGCCCGCCGCACGCTGACCATAATCAGCAAACAGCGCATGCAGATGTGCGCCGTCACGCTGCTTCAGATACAGCAGCGTGACGCTGTCGATGCCACCCGAAAGCAGGACGATTTCTACCATGTCGGGATGCTACACTATTCCTTGTTACCTGCTTTGAACGAGCACACATGTCGACCGATTCCACAGTACAGCAGACCGACTCCATAGCGCAGTTACAATCCGCCGTGCGCACCTTTGCCGAAGCGCGCGACTGGCAGCCATTCCACACCCCGAAAAATCTGGCGATGGCGCTGGCGGTCGAAGCCGCCGAGCTGATGGAGCATTTTCAGTGGGCCACCGCCGAGCAAAGCGAGCAGCCTGACGCCGCCAAACGTGCTGAAATCGGTGCCGAAATGAGTGACGTGCTGATTTATCTGATTCGCATGGCCGACGTCATGGGCATTGACCTGCTCCTCGCCGCGCAACATAAACTGCTGCACAATGCGCGCAAATACCCGGTCGAACAGGCCCGCGGTAATGCCAAAAAATACACGCAACTGCAACCGGACGAACCCGCATGAGTTACTACAAATACCACGTATTTTTCTGTACCAACCAGCGTGAAGACGGCGCCAAGTGCTGCGGCGCGTCGGGCGGCCAGGCGATGCGCGATTACGCTAAAAAACAAATCAAGGCGCTGGGTATGAACGGCGAAGGCCAGTGCCGCATCAACAGCGCGGGTTGCATGGACCGCTGCAGCGAAGGCCCGGTGCTGGTGGTGTACCCGGAAGGCACCTGGTACACCTATGTTGACCAGCAGGACATCGACGACATCATTGAACACCACCTGCAAGGCGGGCAGGTGGTCGAACGGCTGAAAATCTGACGTGAAGCGCGCCAAACTGCGTATCAAAACGGCCATCGGCAATATCGAAACGCTGGTCAACGATCCCGGCAGCGCGCGCCGTGGACTGGCCTTCATCGCCCATCCGCATCCGTTGCACGGCGGCACACTGGACAACAAAGTGGTGCAGACACTGGCGCAAACCTGCCATGACGAAGGCTATGTCGCAGTGCGGCCGAATTTTCGCGGTGTCGGCGGCAGCGACGGCGAATACGACAGCGGCCTCGGTGAAACCGACGACATGCTCGCGGTGATTGCCTTTGTGCGCGCCCAATACGCCGCGCCGCTGCCACTCATCCTGGCCGGGTTTTCCTTCGGCGCCTACGTACAGCACCGCGTCGCGCAGCGCATTGCCCACGACAAACTCATCCTGATCGGTCCGGCGGTGAACATGTACGATTTCGATGCTGTGCCCGCCCACACCCACGTCATTCATGGCGAACACGACGAGCTCGTGCCCTTGGCCGCCGCACAAGCCTGGGCGCAGGCCAGCGGCGCGCAACTCAGCGTGATCCACGACACTGGCCATTTCTTTCACGGCAAACTGGCCGAACTCAAAGCGGCGGCACTGGCAGCATGTCACTCCTGAGCGCGCGCAATCTGCGCAAACGCTACGGCGACACCGAAGTGGTGCGCGGCCTCGATCTCGACATCCAGGCGGGGGAATGCTTCGGCCTCATCGGCCCGAATGGCGCCGGCAAGACTACCACGCTGAAAATGCTGCTCGGCCTGATTGCGCCGGATGACGGCAGCATCGAAATCCTCGGCGAACCGGTGCCGTTACGCGGTCGTGAAGCGCGGCTGCGCATCGGCGTGGTGCCGCAGATGGACAACCTCGACCCGGACTTTTCGGTGCGCGAGAACCTGCTGGTGTATGGCCGCTACTTCGGCATTGCCGACAGCGTCATCCGCGCCCGCATCCCCGCCCTGCTAGAATTCGCCGGGCTTACCAGCAAGGAAAACGCCCGCATCACCACGCTATCCGGCGGCATGAAGCGGCGCCTGACGCTGGCGCGCGCGCTGGTCAATGACCCCGAGTTGATCGTGCTGGACGAACCCACCACCGGCCTCGACCCGCAGGCGCGTCACGTCATCTGGCAAGGCCTGCGCCGCCTCATCAGCCAGGGCAAAACCATTTTGCTGACCACGCATTTCATGGAAGAAGCCGAACGGCTGTGCGACCGGCTGGTGATACTCGATCACGGCACGGCGATTGCCAGCGGCAGTCCGCGCGACATGATCGCCGCTGAAATCGAGCCCAGCGTGATGGAAATCTATGGCGAAACTGTGGCTGACTGGGGCGCACAGCACGGCCACGCGCTGTGCGAGCGCTTCGAGATCACCGGTGAAACGCTGTTCTGCTACACGCGTGATTGCGACCGCGTGCTGGACCAGCTGCGCGCCCAGCACAGCTTGCGCTACCTGCACCGTCCTTCCAATCTGGAAGACGTATTCCTGAAATTCACCGGACGGGAGTTGCGCGATTGAATAACCGTCACAACTTCGCCGCGCCGCGCCTGTCGCTGCGCTTCATCCCGGTGTGGCGACGCAATTTTCTGGTGTGGAAAAAGCTCGCCGGGTCGAGCATTCTCGGCAATCTCGCCGACCCGATGCTCTACATGCTGGGCTTCGGCTACGGCCTTGGCAGCCTGATGCCGCAGGTCGGCGGCGCCAGCTACATCACCTTTCTGGCAGCAGGGACGGTGTGCTACTCAACCATGAACAGCGCCACCTTCGAGGTGCTCTACTCCGGCTTCTCGCGCATGCATGTACAAAAAACCTGGGATGCCATATTGAATGCGCCGCTCAACCTGGACGACGTGATGCTGGCAGAACTGACCTGGGGCGCGTCGAAAAGCCTGCTGTCGGGTATCGCCATTCTGGCGGTGATCTGGGCGCTGGGGCTGCAGGCCAGCTGGTTGCTGAGCCTGTGGGTACTGCCGGTGGTGATCCTGATCGGTCTGACGTTCTCGGCGATGGGCCTGGTGATGACCGCGCTATCGCCCAGCTACGACTTTTTCATGTACTACTTCACGCTGGTGATTACGCCAATGGTGCTGCTGTGCGGCGTGTTCTACCCGGTGGACCGGCTGCCCGATTTTCTCCAGATCGCCTCGGCCTTTCTGCCGCTGTCGCACGCCATCGACCTGGTGCGGCCGCTGATACTCGGCAACATGCCCGCCCATATTGCCGGCCACGTTGCCGCGCTGCTTGCCTGGGGCGGCGTCAGCTACTGGCTGGCGGTCGGCTTTACCCGGCGCCGTCTGCTCACATAGAGTCCGTCCAGCACTCGCCTTCGAGCGATGCCAGGCGGGAGCAAGGCTGAGCCGATCAATGCGCATTCTCACACTGTCCCGGCATTCGCCTGACCGATGACGCGAATGGTGAGACCGCCCAATTCCGCTGAAGTCTCGACCTGCAGATCCAGCCGGTGCACAGCTGCGATGCGTCGCACGATCGACCAGCCCAGTCCGCTGCCGCTCTCACTGCTGCCGGGCACTCTGAAGAACCGCTCACCCAGCCTGTTCCGGTCGGCCTCGGCCAGACCCGGCCCACTGTCTTCAACGCTCAACACGACACGCCCGGCCTGCTGCTGCACGCTCACCTTCACTTGCGCTGACGCCGGGCTGTATCTCACCGCGTTGTCGACCAGATTGCGCACCAGAACCGTGAGCAGCGTCTCATTGCCTGGAACGCTGCAGGGTTCGACGGCCTCGAATTCCAGCGTTTGATTTTTGGCGAGCGCCTTCGGCGCCAGTTCGGCCATGACGCGTTGGGTCAACACACTCAGATCGACCGCCGCCATGGCGGGCGCCGCAACGGCTTCCAGCCTGGACAAGGTCAGCAATTGCTCCACCAGTCGCGTGGCGCGGTCGCAGCCCTCCAGCGTGTTTTTGAGCGCGTGTCTGCGCCGCGCATCGTCGGCTTCACCCAACGCCACCTGGGCCTGGGCGCGGATCGCCGCGATCGGCGTGCGCAGTTCGTGCGCGGCATCTGCCGTGAAGCGGCGTTCGGATTCCAGCAGCGTGCCAATGCGTTCGAACAGACCGTTCAGGGCGTTGACCATCGGCGCCATCTCCGAGGTTGTGCCGTCGAGCGCGACCGGATGCAGCGCCTGCGGTTGGCGCTCAGCCAGTGCGCGCCCGAGCCGGCGCATGGGTGCGACGCCGCGGTACACCGCCCACCACACCGCCAACGCCAGTAGCGGCAGCGCCACGACCATCGGCCACAGCGTGCTGCGCAGCACGGCCCACAGAATCGAGGCCCGCGAACTCGCTTGCTCGCCCACATACACTTGCACGTCGCGCTCGGCTCCGTAGGCCGCAAACACACGCCACGCAATGCCTCCGATCTGCACTGTCGTGAAGCCGGTCTTGATACCCTGGCCGGGCTCGACCATCGGTACAGCTGGCGCGTTGGCCGAGCGCAGCACCAAGCGGCCCTCGTGGAAGACCTGGAACGCCACCTTGGGCGCATAGCGGTGCAGCGTGGGTGTGTCGATACCGGGGCCGTCGTCCTCTATCTCGCGCGCCTGCTGCACCACCAGCAGCGCGGCCGCCTGCGCCAGGTGACTGTCGAGCAGTTCGCCGAGCTCGTGACGCGCGTCGAACCAGGTCATCGTCGCCGTGGCCAGCCAGACGCCCACCACCACGGCGAGCACCAGCGCGAGCAGCCGGCCTTGCAGCGAACCAGGCGGCTTGATCATGATTTCGGTAAGTCGCGCAGCAGAATGTAGCCGACGCCGCGCACGGTCTGGACCAGTGCAGCGCCAAGCTTGCGTCGCAGATTGTGGATGTGCACCTCGACGGCGTTGCTTTCCACCTCCTGGCCCCAGCTGTAGAGATGCTGTTCGAGCTGTTCACGCGAGAGCACGCGGTCGGCGTTGAGCATGAACGCGTGCAGCAGGTCAAACTCCCGCGTCGACAGCGTGACGGGCTCGCCCGCCTGTCGCACGGAGCGGGCCGCCGGATCGAGAACGACATCCTGCACGGTCAGGCACTCCTGCGGCTGGCCGTGCGCCCGACGAATCAGCGCGCGCAGCCGCGCGGCAAGTTCATGCAGGTCCACCGGCTTGACCACATAGTCGTCGGCGCCGACGTCGAGTCCGCGGATACGATCGGGTACGGCGTCACGCGCGGTCAACACCAGCACCGGCAGCGTGACGCCGGCGCGGCGGACGGCAGCCAGTACCTCCATGCCATCCATCAACGGCAGCCCGAGGTCGAGCACCGCGGCCGCATAGGGCTGGGCGCGCAACTCGCGCTCTGCGGCCTCGCCGTTGCGCACCCAGTCCACCTGGAAGCCGAGCTGCCGCAGACCGGCCCGTAGGCCGTCTCCTAGCAGCGGATCGTCTTCGGCGAGCAGGATATGCATGGCACGGATTGTCTCATGAAGCGTGCTCAGC
>DMQT01000036.1:3541-6075 GCA_003455595.1 Betaproteobacteria bacterium | reverse complement strand
TTCTCCCGGTGCAGCCAACTGCTGAGCAACACACCGGCGACGTGCACGCCGATGACGGCCAGCATCACGTTGGCTGCCGCCTCGTGCACCTCTTCCAGCCAGTCGCCTGCGATGTCGTTGTAGGTGGCCCAGCCCGATGCGGTGACGACCAGCGTCAGTCCCAGCAGGGCCACGATGGCCAGCGCACCGGCCGGGTTGTGACCTGTATGGTGCTCGGGCTGGCCGCGCAGCATCGCGCCGAGATAGCGCGCCACCGCTTTGGGGCCGCGCACGAAGGTCGAGAAGCGCGCATAGCGGGTGCCCATCAGGCCCCAGACAATGCGAAAGCCCACCAGACCCGCCATCGTGTAGCCCAGCGACACATGCAGCAGTCGCCAGCGCTCGCTCTCGGCGGTGAGGTAGGCGCCGGCAAAACTGAGCACCATGAGCCAGTGGAAGACACGAACCGGAACGTCCCAGACCAGGATCTTGCGGGTTCCCGGTTCGTTGACAGGTGGGTTAGCGGGGGATACGGACAAATCGTTCATTGAAATCTCCTTGGTCGGATCGGGTATGACAGGCGGCACAGTTGGAAGCGCTCTTTACCGCCGGCCGCTTCCAGGCGGACGCAGGCACCTCGTCGTGCTGGCGGATGAACCACGCCGAACGGGTGATGCGGTCCTCGGGGGGCGCTTCGCGCACGCGCCCGTAAGTGCCGGAGTAGGCGGCGAGCCAGGTCGCGAGTTGCTTCACCGTTGCCGGATCAAGCGAAGCATCCGTGCCGTAGTGGTGCGGCAGGCTGTGCATCACCCGCTGCCAGGAGGCCGCCGGCAGCATGCCGGGCGGGTAAGCCACGTGACAGGCGGCACATTCCTGCTGATACTTGGGCAACAGTGGCACCCGCGCAGCACGCTGCTCGTCATCGGCCACGGCCGGGTGGTTGATACCGATGGCGACGAGCAAGCCGAACAGGGCCTGATGGACACGGGAGCGAAGTCGAAACGGCATGGCGGGTTCTCCTGATAGCGTGAATGAAGTGCGGCGCATCAAGGCTTGAGCGCCAGCAGCCAGCTCAACACATCCGCCTTCTCGGCGGCAGTGCATTCGCGGCCCACGACATCATTGCAATTGCGGCGGAACCATTTCTCGGTCTTGGCCGCGTCGGTGAAGCGCTCGGGGTTGAAGGCCGGCGCCAGCGCGCCGATGGTCTTGCCGGTCGACGCATGCTTGCCAGTCTTGGTGGGCACGGCACCATGGCACGAAGCGCAACTCCATTCACGGCCATGATGGGCGGTGAAGAATTGCTGACCCCGGGCAGGCACGGCAGGCGAACCGGCCTGCGCGGTGTAGCCGGACAACAGTGCCGCCGGGGTCGCCGCCTGGGCGGCAGGCGCGAGAGCGGCAGCCGCCAGCGCGACGGCGGCGATGAATCGAAACAGGGATTGATGCAGGGACGATAGGTTCATGGCAACTCCTTTGTTGCCATGTTGCGGCTGCAATCTTAAGGCTTTCTTAAGCGGGACTGTGCGCCCTCGGGTTCGCTCAAGCTACGGTGGCTAGCGGCTTGTCGGACTGAGGATTGGTGTCAGCGTCAGTTACCCCGCATGCGATGCAGCTGCCGGACACGGGCGTGTTACAGCCCGTCCCGCAACCGCTGCCCCGCCTCGGCCAGCGCAGCCTTGAGCGCATCACAATGACCCGCATCGTCGCCACACGCCTCGCCCAGCAGCCGCATCGCATCGGCTTCAAAGGTCGCAAACGCCGCCCGCACCTTATCCGGATCGAGCGGCCCGGCATGCTGCGCTGGCATGGCCTGCCCCGGCTCGCCGATGGGTCGCAGCACCGCATAGCGCGGAATCATGCGCTGGCCGCTGCCGTCCGTTGCGGTGCCGATCAGCGGTGTGGTTTTGGTGTAAGTCTTGCCGTCGAGTTCAAATTGCGCACCGACGGGGAGTTGGGGAAATTTCATGGTTTACGCTCACGTCATCAAGAATTGCGCATCAAACAAAGGGGCTAGCCCATCACGCTCTGCCGTCGTCGCGCAGCACGTTGCAGTAGTTCCAGCGTTTCTGGACGATGGTTGCGGTATTCATTCTTTCCTAGATGCTCCCCAGTAGGCGTTCCAGATTGCCAAGCGACTCGCGATGCTTCTCGGGCGACATCTGGGCAAGGTTTTGCAGCTTCCAGCGCACCGCCGGCAGGTCTGCTGCATGGTCGATGCCAAGCAAATCCCAACGCGGCTCACCACGCTTGAAGGACATCAGGAATGCCTTCTCGCGTTCGCCAAGCCGCTCGTGCAGGGCTACGATCAGGTCGGTACGCGCCTGATCCAACTCGTTGATCGTCACGGCCTCCACAGTCATCCCCACAAATTGCTTCCCGAACAAATCGTCCAGTGGCTTGCGCGTCGGATTCAAGACCCGCGCGATAGAACCGTCGTGGCTGATCAAATAGACCAGGAAAGCGCGGAACAGCTCATCGCTGATGCCTTCCTCGGCCAACAGCAGCTTCACGTCAAACAGATCACGCGGGTGCTGGCGATCCAGCGCCGCGAT
>DMQT01000036.1:0-3505 GCA_003455595.1 Betaproteobacteria bacterium | reverse complement strand
ATCCAGTGCCGCGACGATCTTTCCCGCGTACAGGTCGGCAAACGAGACAACAGGCACCTCGGCAAAGCCAAACTCCGCCTCGGCACGGCCCACTATTCGCTTCATCACCTCCGGATATACCGAGCCGCGCAACACCGGCGACACCTCAATCTTGATTTCTGCCGAGCGATCCGAAACCAGCAACCCGTAAGCACTGCCGTCTTGACGCTTGCCTATGCGCGCACGGTAGCCATACGGCCGACCCGTTAATACCTCGGTGATTCTGCCAAGCGCAGCGTCAATCTCCTCCAGAGCCGTCGCGCGGTCACCAATCGGTACAAATGCAAGATCGATGTCCACCGATAAGCGCGGCATGTCGCGCACAAACAGGTTGATCGCGGTCCCGCCCTTGAGCGCAAAGCAGTGCTCCCTGGCTACAATGGGCAGTACGCCCACCAGCAGCCGAACCTGCGCGAAATATGGACTATCGGGTGTGATCATCGAGGTCAGCCGGCAGGGTGATCAGATATTTCGGGTGCAGCTTTCCGCCTGGCGCCAGCATGCGCTTGCCCTTGCCCAGGTCCACCTCCGCCAAATCGAGATGCGCCAACCACTGGTGCTGGTGACGCTCCGCCAGCGCCAGGAAAAGCCGCTTCACCTTCACGCTGGCACACGCCTTGAGAAGCGTTGTTACACGAGCCGGCCGCAGGTTCCCCAAACCCTGCATCAGCACATCGGCCTCATAGATCGACTCCTTCGCTGGAACATCCTGCAGCACTTCAAACATGGCGCGCTCGTTCGAGGCATACAACAACCACCAATCCCACGCCCCCCAAGCCGTTTGTTGCAACCCGAAATCGGCNNGCTAAGCGCCTTACCCTGAAAATCTACGAACACGCCATGCTCATCCCGACGCGCGCGCAAGTTGCCGAACATCGCGTCGTTCCGAACCACGAATTGCTCCTGTAAACCGAGCTTGTTCACCCAAGCGGGCAACACTTCCGGTCCATAAAGAAATATCGTCTCCACCCCGCTCATGCGGACGTAGTGCCCCAGCCCATGATGGACCAGCGCTGTCCGCCCACCAACATGAAGATAACTCTCCCCAAGCAACTGCAGACTGGCCACCACATGCTGCCACTTCAGCGGTGGCCCCGGGCGGCGATACACCCCACGCGCTGGCGAGGTCAGCCACCCGCTCTCAACATACTTCGACAACAGCGTGCGGGAATAGCCCTGCCCCTCCAACCACGAGGTTGATGCCAACAGGCCTTCCTCCAGCAAGCCCTGAAGCAAGTTTATCTTTGCGCTTTTTTGCTTACCCATGGTTTGCAAAATAGCACCATTTATAAACCGACGGCAAGTTTAAATTACAATTAATATGCAAACCTTGGGTGAACAAATGCTCCAACTTTTAAACCATGGGGGCAGGCGGCCGGGCACTACCGATCATCATCACCCCCGATGGTCCCCATGGTCGCGGCCATCATCATGATGGCGGTCGTGGTGACCATGATCACGCCGACGACGGCGAACATCGCGGGCTCAGCGTGAAGTACTGGCCCGCGCCGGACTTGCTGTCCTGCGAGTTCTTCTCCAGCAAGCCCTCGCAGGTGTATCTGCCGGTCTTGAAGCGATGGCATTGATGTTACTGCCTCGGTACTTGTG
The DNA here is from genome assembly GCA_003455595.1 of Betaproteobacteria bacterium. Classification (GTDB taxonomy): domain Bacteria; phylum Pseudomonadota; class Gammaproteobacteria; order Burkholderiales; family Sulfuriferulaceae; genus Sulfuriferula. The sequence continues at coordinate 1,858 of DMQT01000036.1, read as the reverse complement.
CGGGTCTGTACCCACACCCCTTTAACTTATCTGAACATATGGATACTTTGGCTGAAGTGGCTTAAATCTGTTCGCAAACCAACAACCGCCGTTGGTAGCAGACTTATTCGCTATTGCACCGCACTCAAATCGGCCCGAACAAGCCCCGCACGGCAAAACCCGCCAGCCCGAAAATCACACAGGGAATCCACACGTAACGCGCCTCCGAGCCCAGCACGCGCAAGCCGCGCCACGAGAAAATCTCAAAGAGGCCCAGGGGTGACACCTCGATCACCCGCCACGGCAGAAAGTAGCGCCGATTCGAGAACGGGCTGAAGAAAGCAATGCCGAGTCCGCCGTTGGTCATCGCGTCCAGCAGCCCGTGGGATGCGGCGCTGACGAGCAGCACGAGGAACACGATCGACGGCGCCGCGCCCAGCTCCGGCGCGAACAGGGATCCCGCTCCGGCCAGCGCCAAGCTGAACAGAAGCGAATGCGTAAAGCCACGGTGTCCGAACGCGTGGGCGTAGGGGATCCCCAACCACAGCCCCAGCGCATCGAAGTCAGGCAGCACGGCGCAGGCAAGCGCCAATGCCATTAACCCCGGGGGGACCATATCGGGGCCCAGGGCCGCAGTCAGCGCCAGCGGCACGGCAAGATGTGAAATGGGCGTCGCCAAGGCTTTACCTATCGCCTAAGTTGGGTAATACGGGGCAGACACGACAATGCAGTTTTCAATCAGAATCGTGTGGCGACTGATGATATCGAGTCTGACCCCGTTGGGTCACGACGAACTTCAGTCCGCCGACGGTAACAGCGGCTTTTCCAACTCTTTAAGGAATTCATTGTGTTTCGCAGTCGCTATCTGGATCGCATTCTCGATTTCCACCAAGCTCGCATGGGTCGCCGCGAGGTCGATCTCCTCCTCGCCCACCGCCGTGCTGATGTAGCGCGAGATGTTCAGGTTGTAGCCTTCCTCAGCGATTCGCTCCATGCCGATGCGCTTGGAGTAGCGGTCCTCTTCCTTGCGGAATTGGTAGGTGTCGATGCCTTCGCGATATTCGTACTTGAGGCTTTGGAGTTTGCCGATGAAGCCGTATTCGATGGTGTCCTCCCGGACGACGAAACTCGGGGTATCAGAGGGCCGACTGTAGGTGTCTTTTGAATTAGGCATGACTAGCAATGGAAAGATGTCATTGGATTCGTGCTGCGCGACAAAACCCGATCTGACTGGGTTTCGACGCCAGTGAGGGTGACGCCTTCCTTCTTGGCCTCGATCACACCCGCAGCCTTGCCTTCCAAATACAACAGATAGTTGGCAAAGCCGTAACCGGACAGCGGGAATTCGCGGATGGCAACGCCGCGCGCGGCATGGTTGTTGGCAGCGGCAGCATCGCAGACGTGCCAGCCTGCCGCGTGCAGCAACTGGTCGATTTTTTCCCTGGTTTGTTGTTCGGACTGCGGCATTGGTAGGGTTGGTGTTGTTATTGCGCAATCATCGCACAATCGGCAAGCGTCGACATTATGTTGTCACCCCCTGCGCCTGCTGATCCGCATGATAGCTGCTGCGCACCATCGGTCCGCAGGCGGCGTGTTTGAAGCCCATTTCGGCAGCGGCGGCCTCGAACACGGCGAACTGCTCCGGGGTGACGTAGCGGGTCAGCGGGATGTGGTGGCTGGAGGGTTGCAGGTACTGGCCGATGGTGAGCATGTCCACATCGTGGGCGCGTAAATCGCGCATGACTTCGAGCACTTCGGCGTCGGTTTCGCCGAGGCCGACCATGATGCCGGATTTGGTGGGGATGTCGGGGTGATGCGCCTTGAAGTCACGCAGCAGTTGCAGGGAATGCGCATAGTCGGCACCGGGGCGGGCGGCCTT
>DMQT01000131.1:6804-8296 GCA_003455595.1 Betaproteobacteria bacterium | reverse complement strand
CGCCGTCCATGATGGCGTCGATTTTGTACAGCGTGAGGTTGATGCGGTGGTCGGTGATGCGCCCCTGCGGGAAATTGTAGGTGCGGATGCGCTCGGAGCGGTCGCCGCTGCCGATCAGCGATTTGCGAGTGGCAGCTTCCTTGGCGGCGACTTCGCGCAGCTGTTTGTCCTTGATGCGCGCTGCCAGTACTGACAGCGCCTGCGCCTTGTTCTTGTGCTGCGAGCGGTCGTCCTGGCATTCNNTCGGTCTTGTTGATGTGCTGGCCGCCCGCTCCGCTGGCGCGGTAGGTGTCGATGCGCAGGTCGGCCGGGTTGAGGTTGACGTCGGCGATTTCGTCGGCCTCCGGCATCACCGCTACGGTGCAGGCTGAGGTGTGGATGCGCCCCTGGGTTTCGGTAGCAGGCACGCGCTGCACGCGGTGGCCGCCGGATTCGAACTTGAGCCGCGAGTACGCACCACGGCCGATAATCTTGACGATGATTTCCTTGTAACCGCCCAGTTCGCTGGCGTTTTCCGATACCAGTTCGACTTTCCAGCGCTGGCGTTCGGCGTAGCGGCTGTACATGCGGAACAGATCGCCGGCGAATAGTGCGGATTCGTCGCCGCCGGTACCGGCGCGGATTTCCAGAAAGATGTTGCGTTCGTCGTTCGGATCTTTCGGCAGCAACTCGGTCTGCAATTCGATTTCGAGCTGCTGCTGGCGCGCCTTGGCATCAACGATTTCATCTTCAGCCAAGGCTTTCATTTCCGGGTCGGACAGCATCACCTGGGCGCTGGCAATATCGGATTCGGCCTGGTCAAAAGCGCGATACAGCGCCACTACCGGGGCAATGTCGGCGTGTTCGCGCGTCAGTTTGCGGTAGTTGTCCAGATTGCTGGTCACGTGTTCCGAGGCCAGCAGGCGATTGAGTTCATCGAGCCGCTCAGTAATCTGGGCGAGCTTGTTTAACAGGCTAGGTTTCATTCGTGATGGAGCGCGTAGAGCCGCGACAGCAACGCCACCAGTTCATGGCGTTCGCTGTCTTCAGCATGGCTGAGGGCGTGGGTGGGCAGGTGCAGGAATTTGTTGGTAAGGGCGCGCGACAGCACGTCGACCACTTCGCGCGGGTCGTCGCCACGCGCCAGCATTTTCTGCGCGCGTTCAAGCTCGTGGCGGCGGTAGCGGTCGGCGTGGTCGCGCAGGCCGCGAATGGTCGGCACCAGTTCGCGGGTTTCCATCCAGTGTACGAAATCGTCCACCCGCGATTCGATGATGGCTTCGGCCTGGCTGACGTGCGCCTGGCGGCTGTCCATGCCCTGTTTGACCACTTCACCGAGGTCATCCACGGTGTAGAGAAAGACGTCGTTCAGTTCGGCCACTTCGGCTTCGATGTCTCGCGGTACTGCCAGGTCGACCATGAACATCGGCCGGTGGCGGCGTGCCTTGAGGGCGCGCTCGACCATGCCTTTGCCAAGGATGGGCAGGGGGCTGGCGGTACAGGTGACGATGAT
>DMQT01000131.1:0-6750 GCA_003455595.1 Betaproteobacteria bacterium | reverse complement strand
TCGGTACGGTTGGCGACCAGGATATGTTTCGGGTGGCGTGCTGCAAAGTGCGTGGCGCACAGCTCGATCATCTCGCCAGCACCGATGAACAGCACTTTCTGCTCCGCCACGCTGGGAAAAATGCGTTCTGCCAGACGCACCGCTGCGGCCGCCATCGACACCGAACTGGCACCGATTTCGGTCGAGGTGCGCACTTCCTTGGCGACCGAAAAGGTGCGCTGGAACAGCTTGTGCAGCAGCATGCCCATGGTGCCGGCGTGCTCGGCGGTTTTCACCGCCTGACGCATCTGGCCGAGAATCTGCGTTTCACCCAGCACCATCGAATCCAGCCCGGAGGCGACGCGGAACGCATGGCGCGCCGCCTCGGCCTGCGGCAAGGCATACAGATACGGCGCGATACTGCTGCGCTTGAGCTGGTGGTAGGACGCCAGCCAGTCCAGCGCCACCTCGCCCTGCACGGTGTTGCAATACACCTCGGTGCGATTGCAGGTGGACAGGATCGCCGCTTCTTTGACCGGTGTTCGCGTGGTCAGGTCATGCAGCGCCGCCTCCATACGCTCGGCGTGGAACGCCACCTGCTCACGGATGGAGAGCGGAGCGGTCTGGTGGTTGATGCCGAAAGCGAATAGCTGCATGGTGGTGGAAGCCGGGTGGCGACGTTAATCCTTGTATTTTAAACCAATTAAAAATTAAAGCAGACAGCAGCGGTGCGACGTGGTTCGCATCAGTAGGCTTCCCCAGCTTCAGGCCGCCGCTCTTCGATCGGTGCGGGTTGTTGCGCATCGGGTAGCTTGTCAGGTGGCGTCGGCGCAATGGCCGGTACGGCAGGCGACGCGTCGCCTGGTTTGACGGTGCTGTTCGGCACATTCAGTGTGCGCGACGGCTTGAGGCCGTTCTCGGGTGCAACCGGCGGGGTCACCAGCGCGTCGTCGGGCACGCCATCCGGCGCTTCGTCAGTCGCAGGTTTGACGGCTTTGACCGGCGCGGCAGGCACGGCCTCTATGGGCGGCGCGGCAACGGGTACTTTGGCGGGATGCGCCAGCGGCGCCAGTACGCCAGCCAGCGCCGGGCTCATGGCTTTAATCAGTTGTGACGGCAATGAGCTGGTAAAGCGGTATTTCGCGGCTTCTTCGCCCGGTACCAACGCGGTCATGGTGCCGAAAAAGCGGTCGCCGAGGAAAAACACCATGGTTGCGGTGCGGTTGACCACGCGCGAAGTCAGTACATTGCCCGCCGAATCGAAGGTTTCGTAGCGGTGGTCACCGGTGCCGGTTTTACCCCCCATGATGATCGGCTTGCCGTCGGCGTCCTTGAACGCACCCTTGAGGCGTGACGCGGTACCTTGTTCGACCACGCCCTGCAAGGCGCGCCGAACCACCACGGTGAGTTCGGCAGGCAGCAGGCGTTCGCCTTTGGGTTGCTTGCGTGCGAAGGTGGTGTCATACGGCGTGTTGGAAGCAAAGCGCAGTTTTTCCAGCGACACGGCAGGCAGGCGCACACCATTGTTGACCACGATGCCCATCAGTTCAGCCAGCGCGGCCGGGCGGTCGGCGGAGCTGCCGATGGCAGTGGCGTAAGACGGCACCAGGCTGTCGAACGGATAACCCAGGCGCTTCCAGTCGAGGTAAATCTGCTGGAACGCCTCGACTTCGAGCAGGCTGTGAATGCGTACATCCTGAGCGTTCTTGCGGCTGGTCTTGAATAGCCAGTTGTAGACCTCGATGCGCTGGTCGTGGCTGGCGGCGATGGTGTCGGCGAAAGTCGCGGTCGGGTGGCTGCGCAGGTAGCGCACCAGCCACAATTCGAGCGGATGAATCTGCGCGATGTAGCCCCGATCGGCCAGCGAATAGGCATCCGGTGAATGCAGTGAATACAGCGTCTCGATCTCGCGCTCGGACAGCGCAGCGCCATTGGCGGCGCGGCTGCGCAGGAAGGCGGCGAAATTGGCCACGCTGGCGTCCGGTGCCAGATAACGGTACACCGCAGCCAGGCGGCGTGGCGTCGGGTGCACCGAAGCGAACAGTTTTTCGGTCACTTGCGCCGGATTGAGACCGCGGTATTTTTTGTGGAAACGCAGCAAAAATGCCTGGCCTTCCTTGTCGGCAAAGCGCTCCAGGTAGGTTTTGCGTGCCGGGTTGTTGGCGTCTTCGAGAATGCGCCCGACCGCGCCCGGCGTCTCGGAGATGTAATGGCGCGCGATGTCACGCATCAGGCGGATGTAAACCAGATTGACCGAGTTGCGCGTGGCTTCCCATAAGTTCATGCGGCGACCATTGTCGGCCTTGTTGAAGTTGACAAAACGGTGCGCGCCGCCACCGGTAAAAAACAGCGTCGACGGGTCGGCAGAGTAAATGCGCTCCATCGCCGCTTCAAGCATCGACTGCAATGGCGCAGCCGGGTTGTGCAGCACGTAGGCGGCTGACCACTGCGCAATGGCGTCGGCGTTGTCGGTGGCGGCAATGGCACGCAGACGCTCGGCAGGCAGGGTGGCATAACGTTCATGCAGCTTGCTGATGATTTCCAGATAGCTGATCAGGGTGCGCAGCTTGGCGGTGGAGCCCAGATCGAGTTTGGCACCACGGTTAAGGTCGAACGGCTGGTTCAGGTTGTCCGCCTGCACCCGCAACAGCGCTCCCTGCGGCGTGTTTTCGTAGAGCGTGAAGCTGTAAATGATCTTGGATAAGTCGTTGTCCGGGTTGAGCAGGTTTTTGCCGTACATGCCAACCGCTTTTGCACCTTCGGGCGTATTCAAGCTGATCAGGAACTTGCTCACCGCCGCCTGTGCGGTACCGTTGAGCGTGCTATAGGCGGACAGGTCAAGGCGGTCAACGTCATACAGCCCCGGCACACCGAGCAAGGCCGCGAGGCGCGTACGGATGGCGTTGGCGGCTTTCTGTTCGACAAAATCGTGGCTCGCAACGGGGCGCTGAATATTGAAATGCAACGGCACTTTCAGCGCAGCATCGCGCAGTGCCGGGCTGATCAGGCCTTGATTGGCGAGCAGGCGCAGATAAATATCGGTGTGCTGGTCGAGCGCCTTGTGGTTGGCGACCAGGTAAAACGATGGTTTGCGCTGCGCAATCAGCAGTGACAGCACGTGTTTGTAAGCCGCAGCGGTTTCGGCGTTGGGCACGTTGGCAGTCAGCAGTTTTGACACCTGCTGGAAATCCTGGCCATACCAGGCCCACAGCGCATCGGGCAGCCCGATGACTTCGCCAAAACCCGGTGCAGCCGAGAGCGGTACGGTATTGAGGTAATCCAGCACCAGTCTGCGCCGCGTTGGCATGGTGTCCTTGCCGTCCAGATAGGCGCGCACCGAGCCGGATGCCATTTGCTTGAGTTTGTCGCTGGCCTCCAGCGTCAGGCCGTCCGGCGAATGGCGGTATTTCTCGATTTGCGTTGCCAGCGTGCTACCGCCCGGCACGTTATGCGACGGATTCACCACCTGGATCAGTTTGTCGAGCACCGCTTGCGCCAGCCGGTCCCATTCCACTGCCGGATTGCGTTGCGGGTTGTCGGTGGACAGCAGCTCGCGGTTTTCGATGAACAGCAGGGTGTCGCGGATCAGCGGCGGCACGTGGGCGAAATCCTGGAATACCCGCTGAGGTGTGCGGCTGACGAACAGTTTGCCGCCGTTGGCGCCGTACACCGTCAGGCCGTCCTGCGTTTTTTCATGGTAGGGCAGAAACAGGCCAGCGTCGGCCATTTCGACCATGGCCGGGCTGAGGCGCGCCTGACTGGCGATTTCAAAGCCCTGCTTTTCCAGCCGCTGGGTGAATGCGGGCAAGCGGGTATAACCGAAGCGGATGTCGTAGGGGCCATCCTCGGGAAAGCGGATCGACGGGCTCGGGCCGGGTTTGACCTCGTAGCGCATTTTGGCGGCGTACTCGGTAAGGTATTTCGCCTGCAACGTGGAGGTACCGGCTTCCCATGCGACGAAACCGGCGAGCGCGCCGACAATCAGCAGGCTGCTGCCGGCGAGTATGAGTTTGCTGCGTGTCGAGGCCATGGTGTTTGTCGTTATCTCGGTTTATTCGTTGGCCAACCAGTGTTTGCCGGTCAGGAAATCCGTATACAGCCGCGCTTCGGGCGTGCCGGGTTCGGGTTGCCAGTTGTAACGCCAGGTCACATTCGGCGGCATCGATACCAGGATGGATTCGGTGCGGCCATTGGATTGCAGGCCGAACAGCGTGCCGCGGTCGAATACCAGGTTGAACTCAACATAACGGCCGCGTCGATACGCCTGAAACTCGCGCTCGTGCTCGGTGTAGGGCGTGTCCATGCGGCGCTCCAGGATCGGCGCGTAGGCCGACAGGAAGTGATCGCCGACGCTTTGCACCAGATTGAAACTGTGGTCAAAATCGCGTTCGGCAAAATCGTCGAAGAAAATGCCGCCGATACCGCGCGGTTCGTTGCGGTGCTTGAGGAAAAAATAGCGATCGCACCAGTCTTTGAAACGCGGGTAATAGGCTTCGTCAAACGGATTGAGCGCGTTGCGGCAGGTGCGGTGAAACTGCACTGCGTCGTCTTCAAAGCCGTAATATGGCGTCAGGTCCATGCCGCCACCGAACCACCACACCGGCTCGGCGCCGGGCTTGGTCGCCATGAAAAAACGCACGTTCAGATGCACCGTCGGGGCATACGGATTGCGCGGGTGGAATACCAGCGACACGCCCATCGCCTCGTAGCTGCGCCCGGCCAGCTCAGGGCGATGCGCCGACGCCGACGGCGGCAGATTGTCGCCAAACACATGGGAGAAATTGACCCCGGCGCGCTCCAGCACGTTGCCGCCTTCCAGCACGCGGGTAATGCCGCCGCCACCTTCGGGACGCGCCCAGCTGTCGCGCAGAAACGTTTTGCCGTCGATCTGCTCCATGCGCTGGACGATGAGTTCTTGCAGTTCAAGTAAATAGTCTTTTATCGGGGCGGTATTCATCTAGGGGCTTTCAGGTGCGTAAAACGCGGCCACTGGCAAAATCAATGATGGTGCTGGGGCGGCGGCCTGCGCCGATTTTACCGGGAATTACGCGCACGCGATGACCAAACTGGCGTTGGCACGCGCGCGCAGTTTTCAACGCCACAGCACCGGCGCGGTTGGCGCTGGTTGACACCAGTGCCATGCTGAGTTGGGCGCACAGGTGAGCCGTCTGCACGTGGGCGGTGACGCGCACCGCCAGCGTGCGGTGCTGACCGCGCAGCCACACTGGACAGCGCTTTGATGCAGGCAATAGCAGGCTCACCGGACCGGGCCAGTGACTGGAGTGCCCGGCGGCGTGTAACGCATCGGTCTCGACATAGCGCGTCAACTGTTGGGCGTGGGCGGCGATCACGATCAGGCCTTTGCGCTGCATGCGCTGCTTGAGGCGCAGGATGCGCTGCACGGCGGCGCGGTTGCGCGGGTCGCAGCCCAGCCCGTAACACGACTCGGTGGGGTAGGCGATGACACCACCGGCTTTCAGGAAAGCGCGCAATGCACGGTTGGCAGACACAATCTCAACGCGCCTTTTTTTCCAGCGCGCGGTAGCCGATGTCGTGGCGCATCTGGCAGCCGTCGAAATGAATCTGCGCGGCGATTTCATAGGCGCGGCGCTGGGCGATTTTCACGCTGTCGCCCAACGCGGTGACGCACAGCACGCGCCCGCCACTGGTAACGACCTGGCCTTCTTCCAGCCGGGTACCGGCGTGAAACACGTGAAAGTCATCGCTGTCTTGTGGCAGGCCGCTAATCACGTCGCCGTTGCGCGGCGTGTCGGGGTAATTGGCGGCGGCCAGCACCACGCCCAGCGCGGTGCGTCGATCCCATTCGGCTTCCACCTGATCGAGCGTGCCGTTGACTGCGTGTTCGAGCATGCCGACCAGATCGGATTTCAGCCGCAGCATGATAGGTTGGGTTTCCGGGTCGCCCATACGGCAGTTGAATTCCAGCACCTTGAGGCTGCCGTCAGGCGCGATCATCAGCCCGGCATAGAGAAAGCCGGTGTAGGCCACGCCCTCTTTTTTCATGCCGTTCATCACCGGCGCGATGACTTCACGCAGCACGCGGGCGTGGATTTCCGGCGTCACCACCGGCGCGGGCGAATACGCGCCCATGCCGCCGGTGTTGGGCCCGGCGTCGGCATCCAGCAGGCGTTTGTGATCCTGGCTGGTGGCCAGCGGCAGCGCGTGTTCGCCGTCGCACATGACGATGAAGCTGGCTTCTTCGCCCTCGAGGAATTCCTCGATCACCACGCGCGCCCCGGCATCGCCCATTTTGTTGTCGAGCAGCATCATGTCAACGGCGGCGTGCGCTTCAGCCAGCGTCTGCGCTACCACCACGCCCTTGCCTGCGGCCAGGCCGTCGGCCTTGATGACGATGGGCGCACTGTGCTGGTCGAGGTAGGCATGCGCCTGCACCGGGTCGCTGAACGTTTGGTATGCAGCGCTAGGGATGCCGTGCCGCGCCATGAACGCCTTGGCAAAGTCTTTCGACGCCTCCAGCTGCGCGGCAGCCTGGGTGGGGCCGAATATCTTCAGCCCGGCAGCCCGAAACGCATCGACTACCCCGGCGGCCAGCGGCGCTTCCGGGCCGACCACGGTGAGGGCGATGGCTTCGCGGCGGACGAATTCGACCAGGCTGGCAATCGCGCTGACCGGCACGTTGGTGAGGTCCGGGTCGAGCGCGGTACCGGCGTTGCCGGGTGCAACAAACACCTTGGAGACGCGCGGCGATTGCGCCAGTCGCCAGGCGATGGCGTGCTCACGTCCACCGCC
>DMQT01000190.1:253-4520 GCA_003455595.1 Betaproteobacteria bacterium | reverse complement strand
GAGCGCGAACTGGAAATCGAGAAATTCCAGGCGCGTGAATACTGGACCCTGCACCTTGATAGTCATAAAGGCACACAGGCGTTTCAGGCGCGGCTGGTGCAACTCAATGGTGAAAAACTCGACCAGTTCAGTATTGCCAGCGCCGACGCGCAACAAGCCGTACTCGACACGCTGGCCAACGCCCAAACCGGGCAGGTCACGCGGGTGGAAAAGAAGCGCAAATCGCGTAGCGCGGCGGCACCGTTCACCACCTCGACCCTGCAACAGGAGGCGGTGCGCAAGCTCGGCATGACCACCGAACGCGCCATGCGTACCGCACAGCAGCTGTACGAGGGTATCGACACCGGCAGCGGCGCGGTGGGCTTGATCAGCTACATGCGTACCGATTCGGTGAATCTGGCGCGCGAAGCGATTGAAGATGTGCGCGCCTATATCAGCCAGAATTTCGACGCCGGTTATTTGCCCGCCGCGCCGGTGTATTTCCGCAATAAATCCAAAAATGCGCAGGAAGCGCACGAGGCGATTCGTCCCACCGCCATTGCGCGCAGCCCGGATTCGATTCGAAAATTCCTCACGATCGACCAGGCGCGTCTGTACGAAATGATCTGGAAGCGCACGCTGGCGTGTCAGATGAGCCCGGCGCAATTCGATACCGTGAGTCTGGATATTGCCGTCGGCAGCGCGGCCAATCTGTTCCGCGCTACCGGCCAGACGCTGGTGTTCCCCGGCTTCATCGCGGTGTATCAGGAAAATCAGGACGATGCCGAAGGCGAAGAAGACGCCAAGCTGCCGGTGCTGGAAGAAGGCGAAACGGTGCCGGTGGACAAGCTCTCCGGTGAACAGCACTTTACCCAGCCGCCGCCGCGTTATACCGAAGCGAGCCTGGTCAAGACCCTGGAAGAGTACGGCATCGGCCGGCCGTCCACCTACGCCAGCATCATCTCAACTTTGCAAGATCGCGAATACGTCGAACTCGACAAAAAACGCTTCATGCCCACGCCAATCGGCCGCTTGGTGAATTGCTTTCTTACCACGCACTTCGCGCATTATGTCGATTACGACTTCACCGCCCGGCTGGAAGACCAGCTTGACGATGTGTCCAACGGCACACTCAAATACATCCCGCTGCTGGAATCGTTCTGGCAGGGGTTTTCCGGCATGCTCACCGCCAAGGCCGATGTTGAGCGCGGTTGCCCGATGCCGGAAGAGCCGTGCCCAAAATGCGGTTCCATGCTGTTCCTGCAAGCCAGCAAGCGCGGCCTGTTCATCGGCTGCTCGGCGTATCCGGCGTGCGATTACACGCGTCCGCTGCACGGCGGCAATGAGGACGGCCCGACAATATTGGGCAGCGACCCTGCGACCGGGCAGGATATCCTGCTGATGAATGGCCGTTACGGCTGGTATGTGCAAGTCGGTGCTACACCGGAAGACAAAAAAATCAAACCCCGGCGCGCATCGTGGCCGAAAACCCTTCCCACCGAGCACGCCGACCTGCCCACCGCGCTCAAGCTGCTGTCGCTGCCGCGTGAAGTCGGCGCGCATCCCGACACGCAGCTGCCCATCGTCGCTAATATCGGGCGCTTTGGCCCCTACCTGCAGCACGACGGCAAGTTCAAATCCATCCCCAAGGCCGATGACGTGTACAGCATTGATCTGGAGCGCGCGCTGGAAGTGCTGGCGATGGCGAAAGAGCCGCGTGGCGGTGCACCGGCTGGCAAGCCGCTGGGCGATCACCCGGATGACGGTAAACCGGTCACCCTGCACAGCGGGCAGTATGGCTGGTACGTGAAACACGGCAAGGTCAACGCTACCCTGCCGAAAGACAGCGACCCGGAGGCCTGTACTCTGATCGAAGCCATTCCGCTGCTTGCCGCGCGTGTCGCCAAAGGCACGCCGACGCGTAAAAAAGCCGCTGCCAAAAAGCCTGCGGCCAAAGCGAGTAGCGCCAAAGCCGCTACCGCTAAAGCAACCACGGCAAAAAAACCTGCGGCAAAGAAACTCGCAGCTAAAAAGCCCGCCGTCAAAAAAACCGTCACCAAAGCACCCGTCTAAAACCTCGCCGCGCGCTAGATTTAGCGCGTGTTCGCGGGATTCCAAGTAACGTCAGCTATCCGCAAGCCTGATTCGGCATCATGGCCGCTTTCGATCAGCTGCATGCATTTCAGCGTGCAGCCTGACCGTCAGTCGGAGTCTGCGTGTGAAGCAGTTATTAACGTTTGTTGTCGCCCTGAGCTTGGTCAGCGTATGGCCCGCTGCCGCCCAGCCAAATACGCAAACACTTGAGCCACTGAGTTTGACGCTGCAGCAGGCGGAAACCCGTCTGTTGCAACGCAACCGGGATATCCAGTCGGCACAGCGCGCAGTGCAAGGTGCGCAAGCGGCGGGTTTGAGCGCGTCTGCACGACCCAATCCGCAAATCTCCATCAACAGCGTCAGCATCAGCCCCCAACACGGCATCGGTGCGGGCAATCCCGGCGACAAACGCATCGACACGACATTTCGCGTTGATGAATTGATCGAGCGCGGCGACAAGCGCGGTCTGCGCATGCGTGCGGCGCAACAACTGGCCCAGGCCAGCCAGGCTGACCTGGGTGATACCACGCGACAGGCACGGGTAGCGCTGGCGGGTACGTACTACGACCTGTTGTTCGCCCAGCGCAAAATGCGGCTCATGGTGGATACTTCCCAGCTGGCCGAGGCCGCGCAGGCCAAGGCCAGCCTGCGCCTCAAGGCGGGTGATCTGGCGGCGTCGGAAGTGGCGCGTATCGAGGTGGATACCCTGCACACTGAAAATGATGCGCAGCAGGCGTATGCGGATATCGCCACGGCACAGCTGGCGCTGGCGTATCTGATCAGCGCGGATGACGCAGCGGCACGGCTACGTGCCGTGTCGGACTGGCCTGCATTGACCGATGCTGATACTGGCCTGGCGCTCGAAACCCTTATCGCACGCCGTCCCGACATGCGCGCCGCACAAGCCCGGCTGGACGCTGCACGTACCCAGCGCGATCTGGCACGCGCGCAGCGTACCCGCGACATTTCCGTCGGCGCGCAACTGGAGCATTACCCGTCGGGCACCGACAATAGCGTGGGCGTGGGGGTGAGTTTCCCGCTGTTCCTGGGTAACGATTATGCGGGCGATATCCGCAGCGCCGAAGTAGCCGTTGACGCCGCGCAGGATGCGGTGGCGCGCACCCACGCGCAGGCCTTGGGCGAGCTCAATGCCATCCGTAATGCCTTGCAGGTCAGTGCCGCGCGCCTGCAACGCTACCAGACCGGATTGATTCCGGCTGCCCGCCGGGCGGCCGATGCAGCCGAATTTGCGTTTGCCCACGGTGCGATTTCCGCCGTCGACGTGCTCGATGCGCGACGCGTCTGGCGCAGCATCCAGCTCGAAGCGCTGAGCGCGCAGGCCGATTACGCCAAGGCGCTCGCCAGCTGGCACATCAATATTCAGCCTGAGCAGGAATAAGCCATGAAAATATCGCGTTTGATCGTTCTCCCCCTGCTGCTGGTTGCGGTGGGCGGCGCAGCCTATCTACTGCGTGGCCATACCGCCGCCGTTGCCAGCGCGCCTAAAATCGCCGTAGCGAGTGAACCGGATGTGCTGCGCTACCCGGCGGGTGCGCCGCAGTTGACGGCGATTCGCGCCGAACCGCTCAGGCAGGTACCGTTGCCGCTGGCCGAGCCATTGAATGCGCAGGTGGTGTACGACGAAGATGTCACGGCACGCATCAGTGCCCCCATCGCTGGCCGCGTGCTGGCGCTCAAGGCGCAGCCGGGTGACCGCGTCAGCGCCGGGCAGGCACTGCTGGTGATGGATGCGCCCGATCTGGGCAGTGCGGTGGCGGACATGGACAAGGCGCGCGCTGACGAAGTGCAAAAACGCCTGGCGTTGGAGCGCACCAAGACCCTGTATAGCGGCGAGGCGCTGGCACGCAAAGACCTGGAAGCCGCCAAGGCTGATTATGCAGCGGCGCAGGCAGAAACCCGACGCGCCAGTCTGCGTCTGAAATATCTCAGTCCCGGGGCCCGTCTCGGCGGCGAGGGGTATGTCCTGCGCAGTCCGATTGCGGGCGTGGTGGCCGACCGCCAGGTCAATCCGGGTATGGAAATCAGCCCGGGCATGGCCAATCCGCTGTTCGTGGTGTCCGACCCGACGCGCCTGTGGGTAATGGTCGATCTGCCGGAAAAACTGCTCTCCGAAGTCGCTCCCGGCAACCCGGTATCGATTCAGGTCGATGCCTATCCCGACACCCGGTTTGCT
>DMQT01000190.1:0-200 GCA_003455595.1 Betaproteobacteria bacterium | reverse complement strand
CCCGACACCCGGTTTGCCGGGCGCATAGCCAAAATTGCCCCGGCGCTCGATCCGCAGACGCGCCGGGTCAGCGTGCGTTGCAGCGTGGGCAACCGCGATGGTCGCCTCAAACCGGCGATGTTTGCGCGCGTATCGCTACTGGCCGGTGCCGACAAGCTGGCGTTTCGCGTGCCCAACGCCGCGCTGGTCAGTGATGGGCT
>DMQT01000244.1:2026-3731 GCA_003455595.1 Betaproteobacteria bacterium | reverse complement strand
GGGGAAGTCCTTGTAGCGCTCATCCTGCTTCTGCACCACGGTGACACGGTAATCCAGCGCGCCATACTGGCCGCCGTGGCGCAACATGCCGTCACGGATGCTGTCTTGACCAGCGCTGATCGACGCCCGATTGCCATGCGTCTCGGCAGCGTGTTTGGTGATGATGTTGATGACCGCCAGAAACGCATTCGGGCCGTAAGTTGCGGCATTTGGGCCACGCACAATTTCGATCCGCTCGATATCCTCGATGGCCAGCGGCAGGTCACGCCAGTTCACCTGACCAAAACCGACGTTGTAAATCGAGCGGCCATCCACCAGCACTTGCATGCGGCGCGAATAGGCATCGCTCATGCCATGGTAGGTCACCACTGGAATGCTGCCGGTGTAATTGGAGACGCTAAACCCTGGCACCAGCCGAAACAAGTCGGGAATTTCGCGAAACCCGGAGGCGCGGATCATTTCCTGGTCGATCACCGTGACCGCGGCCGGGGCTTCCTGCTGCGGCTGCGACAGGTGTGAGGCTGACAACACCACTGGCAGGTCGTTAAAGTAATCCGCTTCTGAAGATGACGGATTGGTTGCAGCGCACAGCGGCGCATTGGCACCCAATGCCAACGCAATCCCTGCCACCCGGTTGAAAAAATTCGGTTGCATACCCCTCCCTGAATCCACCACAACTTTCAAAACATATTTTTTGATTATTTTATGGGTGACGCTCAGAACTTATTTTTTGATTAATTTATTGGCGACGCAGCGCAGGCCAGCGCCTGTAACGTGACATAGTCGATCTTGCCGGTACCGAACACCGGCAACGCTTCAATATATTCCAGCCGCCGCGGCACGGCAATCTCCGGCAGCCCCAGCGCCCGCGCCGCGTCGAGCAGGCGTTCGCGAGACAAATCCGTGGCGGTGGTAAACAGCACGATCGCTTCGCCGCGTTGCTCGTCCTGTGTCGTGGCTGCACCGTGCTGCGCATCGGGTGCGGCCTGATGGGCAATAGCTTCCACCGTTTCCAGCGAAATCATTTCGCCGGCCACTTTGGCAAACCGTTTGACCCGTCCCAAAATGTGGACAAACCCGGCATGGTCAATTTCAACCACGTCGCCGGTGTTGTACCAGCCGGTACCCAGCTCGGACACCGGCGCTTCCAGCACACCCGGCCGCTCGACCCGATAATAGCCCAGCATCAGATTGGGGCCGCGTACATGCAGCACGCCACCGCGCCGGATACCTGCCAGCTGGATCACGCGTGCGTCGACGCCGGGCAACAAGTGTCCCACCGTACCGGGATGGATGTCCGTCAGCGGATTGACCGCCAGCACAGGTGCCATCTCGGTTGCGCCGTAGCCTTCCAGCAACTCGATACCGAATTTTGACCGCCAGATTTCACGTACCGATTCGGCCAGCTTTTCTGCACCGGCGACGACGATGCGCAGGCTGCGGAAGTCTTCCGGAGTCGCGTATTTGGCGTAGTTGGCAAAAAAAGTACTGGTGCCAAACAGCACACTGGCGCGCTGCTCGCGTATCAGCGCCGGAATCTGCTTGTAATGCAGCGGCGTGGTGTAAAGAAAGCTGGATACGCCACTGAACAGCGGCAGAAAAGCACCGGCAGTCAGGCCGAACGAATGAAACATCGGCAAAGCGCTGAAAAACCGCTCGGTTACCGAAAAATCAATCGCGGCGCGGATTTGATCGACGTTGGCCA
>DMQT01000244.1:0-1959 GCA_003455595.1 Betaproteobacteria bacterium | reverse complement strand
GATGGAAAACGCAACGCGTAGGCCATCAACCAGACTTTATTGCGCCAGCTGAATTGGGCGCGCATGTCCTCCAGATACACCAGCTTGACGCCTTTCAGCGCGCTGACGACGGCTTCCAGTTCAGCTTTTTGAAGAAATACACGGGAGGTAATCAGGGTGCGCACTTGCGCCGCCACACAGGCATCCTGCAAGGCCTGCATGCCCGCAGTGTAGTTAAGCAGAGCCGGAATCCGGCCAAAAGCGTTCATGCCCAGAATCAAACACAGCGTACTGGCGAGATTCGGCATGAGTACGCCGACGTGTTCGCGCGGTGCCGTGAACTGGCTGGTCATGCGCCCCAGCGCAAGGCTGATTTTGAGCAGTTCGCCGTAACTGTATGTGGCTTGGCGCGTGTCGCCCAGCGCATCACGCTCCCGCCCGAACTGCCGCATCACATCCAGAAAACGGCTGTACAGACTCTCGTCTGCGCGCGGCTCAACGAACGGATGTATCGTGGCGCTCATCTAGTCAAATGTCAGCATATTTCTGCCGCAGCGCGACGCGCTTCTCGTAGGCTTCGCGCGCAATTGCGACGTCTTCCAGAAAATACGGCAGTTCCGGCAAGGTCAGCGCCTGCGGCCCGTCGACCAGCGCCGTGGCGGGGTCGGGGTGGAAATCCACCAGCACCATATTGGCACCGGCAATCACGCCCTGTGCCACCACTTGGCTGATGTCGGTGATACCATCCGGACCCGCAGCACGGGTGCCAACCGAATGCGACGGGTCGATGCACACCGGCATGCGCGTGAGGCGTTTGACCACCGGCACATGGGCGAAATCGACCATATTGCGATGCGGGTCGCCCATGTTGGTTTTCATGCCGCGCAGTCCGAACACGACCTTACGGTTGCCCTCGCTGGCGAGGTATTCCGCCGCGTTAAGCGACTCGTCCAGGGTGATGCCAAAGCCGCGCTTGAGCAGCACCGGAAAGCGCTGCTGGCGTCCAACAATCTTGAGCAGCTCGAAGTTTTGCGTATTGCGCGTGCCGATTTGCAGCATCACGCCGGTGGCGTCGCCAGTCTGGTGCAGCGCTTCGAGAATTTCTTCCATATGCGATTCATGGGTGATTTCCATCGCAATGACCTTGATGCCGTATTTCCCTGCCAGCTCGAACACATATGGCAGGCAGGTCTTGCCATGCCCCTGGAATGCATACGGATTGGTGCGCGGTTTGTAGGCCCCCATGCGCGTACACACCTGGCCGTTGTCACGCAGCGCCTTGAGCATCTGCTCGACGTGCGCGGGATTGTCAACCGCACACAAACCGGCAAATACATTCAGATTGTCCTGACCGAAACGCACGCCGTTGTAGTCAAAATGACTGGGACGCGGGTCGCTGGCGTGGTGCCGTCCAAGTACACGGTATTCTTCCGACACCCGCACCGCACGCTCCACGCCCGGCAAGCTGGTCATGTAGTCGAGCGACAGCGCAGCGGTACTGCCGATCAGATACACCTCGGTGAGCAATTGCTCGACACCCTGTTCCTGATGCACACGGTACTGAATGTTGGGCAGCTTATCCAGATAGCCGATCAGTTGATGGTAGATGGGGCTATCGGGCTGGGTATTGGGGGTGAGGATGAGGATCATGCTGGTGGCTTGCGTTATCTGGACGAAAACGCAATTGTAACGCAAAGCCCGGCCAGGGTTTACCCGGGCGCGTTACAGCAGGGTAAAACGTGCTTATTTCTTGCTGTGGAGTGCGGCAATCTGCGCTTCTGCATGCGCCCAGTCCGCAGAGTGATTGCCCGGCGCAAAACCACGTTTTTCAGCGATGTAATACGCCGCTTCGGCCACCATGCGGTAATGCGCTTCCGCATCGACAACACCGGCTTTCGCCTTGGCAGGTGCTTTTTTCGCTGTCGCAGCAGCGGGCTTTGCGACGGGCTTCGGTGCAGGTTTGGCAGCCGCTTTGGCTTT
>DMQT01000091.1:6072-6461 GCA_003455595.1 Betaproteobacteria bacterium | reverse complement strand
GGCAGCGTCAGATGTGTATAAGAGACAGACGTTACCGAGACCACCCGCTTACCGGCGAATGGAATGACCACCGAGATTGCCACATTAAGCCAGACTTGGTGTTGATTTACAGAAAGTCGGATGCGGAGCGCCTGCAACTGGTGCGGCTCGGCTCGCACTCTGAGCTTGGTCTGTAGAGCCCGCCTTAAATAATCCACGGATTCACTACCACTAACCCCGGAAACTCAAAATCTTTCCCGTTGCGCGTTACCAGCCGCAAGTCATGATGCAGCGCGGTGGCGGCAAGCAGGCTATCGACAGCGGGCAGGGGTCGGGCTGCTTCGGCCAGCAGACGGCCCCAGCGGTCGGCCACGGCAGCGTCCACCGGCAATAAATGATTGCCGAACCAG
>DMQT01000091.1:4613-5918 GCA_003455595.1 Betaproteobacteria bacterium | reverse complement strand
TCAGGACACTCAAGTACAGCGCGGAATCCGGCAGGGCATCGAACCATTCCACTACGCGTGGCTCTGGTCTCGCTCGGATGAGTTCGGAAATGACGTTGGTGTCGATCAGATAACTCATAGCGCTGTCTCGCGTGTAAGGGAAGTGTCTCTATCCAATTCCAGTTCTACAGCGTGCAGGGGTGATTCACGCAGAAAAGTGACGAAATTGGGCTTGGGATGCGTCAATCGATCGTATTCAGTGCGCGATAGCACGACTGCTGCGGGGCGGCCTCGCAAGGAAATATCTTGCGGGCCTTCATTTAATGCTTTCTGAATCACTTCGCTTAAATGGGCTTTGGCTTCTTGTAATTGCCATGTTTGCATGATGGGCATCCTTTTAATAACTAGTCAGTCTGGTCATCTTAATTGCGTCAGGCATGCATGGCAATACGCATTTTTGTTTTTACGTGTGCCGCTGGATTTGGGATGAGTATTTAAAGCTGCGGCGCGGCCAGATGTATATCATCTGAAGGTTCTCAAGCCTGCACAAGTATTACTGTGTGAGGAGAGGATTCATAACCAGAATGCCGGCAATGTGCTGACCACTTTGCAGGTCTTCGGTTAATAATTCAGTGGCCCCCGCGCGTTCAGCAGCGGCGATGATCATGCCGTCCCAGAATGAGGTTTGCCAAGTGTCAGCTATTTCGGAAGCACGTATCGCCATTTGGCCGTCAGTTGGAACGCGAATCCAGGGTAGGTAAGTGTGCATGACTTCGCGTGCCATGGCGGTGGACAAGGGTTGCGGGATTTTTTGGGTGACGTTGACGAAGAATTCCTGCAAGACCTGGGTGGAGAGGCAGCCACTGTTGGAATTCCAGAGTGCTATCAATAGCTGCCGGGCGCGTTCATGTTTGTCGCCTGCATCGCGATCATGCGCGTACAACAGGATGTTCGTATCAACGAAGCGCAGTGCGGTCATGTAGCGTTTCCCGATCCTTGATAGCTTGTCCACCTAGCGAAAAACCGCGTTCAAGCAGAGATAGCCCAATCTGCCTGGCGTGGTCGTAGCGGCGCTGTTGTTCGATCTTCATTTGCAATTCGTCTGCGAGCATGGCGCTAATGCTGGTGCCACGCTGTGCTGCCAGTGCGCGAGCGGCTTTCAGAATCGTCTGGTCGAGTGCGAGAGTGATGTTCTGTTTCATGCGTGGATTCCTTTCCTGCCGGATGCTACACGTAGTATACGTGTGCTGTACGTGTGCGATCAAGATGGATATTTTGGCCGCTGGTGGTTCCCGTTACTACCAAACAAAAAAGCCACGTTTTCAC
>DMQT01000091.1:3715-4422 GCA_003455595.1 Betaproteobacteria bacterium | reverse complement strand
AACGGGTGGATGCCGGCGCGGCGGGCTTCGATCAGCGCTTGGCGCGTGTCTTCGATGCCGTATTGGCCGCGATACACGTCGAAGTAATCATCTGGTTTGCCGTCTGACAGGGTAATCAGCAGTTTGGTACGCGCTTCGACTTCGATCAGCAGTTTGGACAGGTGGCGGATAGCGACGCCCATGCGGGTGTATTCCTGCGGGGTGATCCCGGCGATGCGGGCTTTGACCTCGGGCGTGTAAGGCTCGTCAAAACGCTTGATGCGGAAAATTTCGCAGCGCTTGCGGGTAATGCCGGAAAACCCGTAAATCGCGTAGCGGTCGCCCAGCACTTCCAGCGCTTCGGCCAGCAACACCAGCGCTTCGCGCTCGGCGTCGTTGATCCAGCCCTTGGTGCTGCCGCTCATGTCGATCATGAACATGACGGCGATGTTGCGCTCGGAGCGGTGCATGCGGGTGAACAGCCGGTCGCTCATTTCGCTGCCGTCGCGCGCGTCGGCGAGGGCTTCGACCAGCGCGTCGATGTCCACTTCGTCACCCTGCACCTGGCGTTTTTCAACGCGGTTTTCGTCGCGCATGGCCTCGAAGGTTTTGCGCAGGTGCTTGACCAGGCCGCTGTAGCGTGCCAGTACCTCTTTCACATAGCCGGGTTCGGCCGGGCGTACGTCTTTTTCGCGTAGCACGCACCAGTTCTTGCGGTAATGCTTGCG
>DMQT01000091.1:815-3663 GCA_003455595.1 Betaproteobacteria bacterium | reverse complement strand
CTGATACAGCCTGGGGTCGTATTCGCCGTCGCCCGCCGGGGTGAGGTATTCAGGGGGAATATCGCCGAGGTCGAGCTTGATCGAGGTGATGAGCTGGCGCACGTCGTCAGGCGGCGCGATGGGCATGTCGTTGAGGGTAATTTCAAACTGGTCGATTTGCGGCGTGTTGCCTTCTTCCGGCGGTTTCAGGCTGAATACCGGCGGCTTTTTTTCGGCCTCATCCTGCTGTTTGTGCAGGTCGTCCACCAGTTCGGAGAGTTTCACACGCAACAGCATTTTTTCACGCTCCAGACGCGCGGCGAGTACGCCAGCTACGATGTCGGGGCGCAGTTCGCCCTGGTAACATACAG
Organism: Betaproteobacteria bacterium; assembly: GCA_003455595.1. Classification (GTDB taxonomy): domain Bacteria; phylum Pseudomonadota; class Gammaproteobacteria; order Burkholderiales; family Sulfuriferulaceae; genus Sulfuriferula. The sequence continues at coordinate 3,313 of DMQT01000091.1, read as the reverse complement.
GTTGCGGCGCGGGGTGCAGGTAGGCGGTGGGCAGACAGGCCAGGGTATCGTCGACACTGGCGGCGGCATCGGCTAACCGGGACGCCAGTGCTTGCCAGTGCGGCGGTAGCGTGTCTTGCTGCAATTGCGCTTTGAGGCGCAGCATGTCACGCGTCAGGCCGGGCAGTTCGCGTGCCAGGCAGGCTTCGAGGCGCAGGGTCTCGAGGGCAAAAAAGCAATTCAGCGCGTGCGTCTGATCAGGATAATCAGCCAGCGCGGTGTGCAGGTCGGCGCGAAAACTGCCGAAACGCGTCTGCGCCCACTGGAACGCCACCATGGCTTTGGCCAGGCTGAAATTGTCTTCTACGGTTTCCATCCAGCTGATGACGGCAGGCAGAAAGAGCGTTTCGCTGTCGGTGTAAGGCGCGTCGGCCTGTTCGAGCTTGAGCTTGCGACCCGACAGACCGCGAACGAAGGTGAGCAAAATCCCGCTGACGTCTTCGAACACGGTGCCGGCGGTGCGGATTTCGCTGCTGTGCACAAACTGCTCGACGTTGCGGATCACCAGCAGCGCATCTCGCAAGCCGGTGCGGTCATAGGTATCCATCGCGGTGAGCGCCCAGGTTTCCAGCACGCGGCGGTCGAGCTTGTCGAGCAGACTGACGGCGCGTCCGGCGAACTGGTAGGCGATTTCGATATTGGTGGTGCTGATGCGCTTGACCCAGTCCAGCAGGTAATCCTGCTGTTCGCGCGCGAGCGGTGAAATTGCCGCGACCAGGTCGTCCAGCCGCAAAAAGGAAAACTCAGCCTCTAGCGTTGTTTCGAGAAAAATCCCGATATGTTCAGCGCTGAGCGGCGGCAGTTTTTGCATTTAGAACAGCGAGGAGGACAGTTCCTGCACAGCAGCCAGCATTTCGGCGTCGTCGGTAATCGCCTGAGCGATGGCGCTGCGGCAGGCGATGACCGGCGGCACGCCGTTGGCGATGAGCTTGCCCGCGTGTATCAAGAGACGCGTACTGGCACCTTCTTCCAGACCGCTGCCCTTGAGGTTGCGCGTCATTTGCGCGAATTTGACCAGGCGTTCGGCCAGCGCGGCATCGACGCGGCCTTCGGTGGCGACAATTTTGGCTTCCAGGCTGGCGCTGGGGTAATCGAATTCGAGTGCCACAAAACGTTGACGCGTGCTTTGTTTGAGGTCTTTCAGTACGCTCTGATAGCCGGGGTTGTAGGAAATCGCCAGGCAGAAATCGTCGTTGGCCTCGAGGATGAGGCCGAGCTTCTCCATCGGCAGGGCGCGGCGGTCGTCAGCTAGCGGGTGGATGACGACCATGGTGTCTTTGCGCGCCTCGACAATTTCATCCAGATAGCAGATCGCCCCGGCACGCACCGCACGTGCCAGCGGGCCGTCGATCCAGCAGGTTTCGCCGCCCTTCACCAAATAGCGCCCAACCAGATCGGATGCGGTCAGGTCGTCGTGGCACGACACGGTAATCAGCGGGCGCTTGAGCCGCCAGGCCATGTATTCCATGAAGCGCGTTTTGCCGCAACCGGTCGGGCCTTTGAGCAGCACCGGTAGCCGGTTGGCGTAGGCCGCCTCGAAGATGGCAATTTCGCCGCCTACGGGTTCGTAATACGGTTCGTGCTCGATGAAGTTGGATTCAGGATTGAGGGTACGGGCGTTCACATTTAATCCTTAATCCTGGATACCGTACTTATCGTTGGGGTCAACCCGCGTGATGGCTTCGGGCGGGACTTTGGCAGCGATTTCGTCCATCACCGCTTCGCGTTCGGTTTTGCGCGACAAGCGCTTGTCGAGGGCGTCGGCTTTCATCGGAATGCTGGGCTCGCTGAACATGACCTGGCGGATCAGACGGAAGCCGAATTGCATCAGTTCGGCTTCAGAGCCAAGTATCTGCAGCATTTCCGCATCGTCGAGGTCGTACACTTCGCGGAATGAAGGGTGCTCGACAAATTGACGGAAGCGGTCGAGGTCGTAGCACGCCATGAAAAACAGTTGCAGGCTGCGGTCGGACGGTTTGCCGATGGTCGGCCCNNNGCAGCGGTATCGGTGGTGGCGTGCTGCTTGCGCATCGACAATAGCGCGATGGGGTAGTAGCGGCACGAGGTGGGACGGTCTTCGTAGACGCTGCAGCCTTCCGGGCGCATGAACTGGCAGGCGCTGCCGCCTTCGACTGGTTTCAGTTTGAGTCCGGCGATACCGCCCGGTTCGAGTTCATACGGCAGCGTGTATTGCAGCAGAAACTCGCCTGAGCTCATGTTGAGTCGGTTTTTCAGGCGCAATACATCGTAGGGCGTGAGGGTGATGTCGATGTTGCTGCAACACGCGTTCCAGCACTCGATGCCCTTGCGGCACTGGAACTGGATGACTTTGTCGCCTTCCACCAGATTAGGGACGACCGGGCTGAGCGGGAAGGGGATGTCGTTGATGTCGGGTTGTTCCATGGTGCACTTCCTCGCGGGTTATTGAGACGGCCATCAAACAGTTTGAAACTGATTGC
>DMQT01000091.1:423-709 GCA_003455595.1 Betaproteobacteria bacterium | reverse complement strand
CGCCTGAAACTATTTAGTGGCCGAATCTATAAGTTTCTGTTTCTTAAAGGGTCGGCAAAACCAACCCCTTGAGAAACAAAAAACCGGGCACCGCAGCGCCCGGTTTGATTTTACTGTGATACTGCCTTTAGTGCGCAGCGGGTTTGAACAGCTTGGATTTATCCACCAGATCCACGTGCTTGCGTTTGAATACGGTCCACTTTTTGGACTCTTTGTCATACACGGAGTTGACGAAGCAGTGCCAGTTTTCCTCATCCACAAAGTTTTTGTCCATGCGGTAGTAGAA
>DMQT01000091.1:0-120 GCA_003455595.1 Betaproteobacteria bacterium | reverse complement strand
CTTCCGCTACAGCCAGCATATGCGCGTTGGTCTGGTAATACGTTGCGACACCGGCGACGTACTCGTCCATGATTTTTTGCAGGCGGAACTGCAGCATTTTGGGCGTGATGTAGTGCGGGT
>DMQT01000278.1 GCA_003455595.1 Betaproteobacteria bacterium | reverse complement strand
GCGCAGGCGCAAGCCATTCTGGAGCTGCGTTTGCAGCGCCTGACCGGGCTGGAACAGGACAAAATTCTCAATGAATACAAGGAAGTGGTTGCCAAGATTGCCGACTTGCTCGATATTCTGGCACGGCCTGAGCGCATTACGGCGATCATTGCCGACGAAATCGACCTGATCAAACAGCAGTTTGGCGACAAGCGCCGTTCCGAGATCGTCACGTACGCGCAAGATTTGAGTCTGGAAGACCTGATTACACCGCAGGATATGGTGGTCACGCTGTCGCACGGTGGCTACATGAAGTCGCAGCCACTGGAAGACTACAGTGCGCAAAAACGCGGCGGGCGTGGCAAACAGGCGGCGCCGACCAAGGAAGACGATTTCATCGAGCGCTTGTTCATCGCCAACAGCCACGATTACATCCTGTGCTTCTCCAACTTTGGCCGGGTCTACTGGCTCAAGGTATACGAAGTGCCGCAGGGTAGTCGTACCGCGCGCGGCAGGCCGATTGTGAATCTGCTGTCGATGTCGGAAGGCGAAAAAATCAACGCCATCCTGCCGGTGCGCGAGTTTGCTGAAAACCGTTATGTGTTCATGGCGACAGCACGTGGCGTGGTCAAGAAAACCACGCTGGCAGATTTCTCCAACCCACGTCGTACCGGCATCATCGCGGTGGATCTGGACGAGGGCGATTACCTGATCGGCGTGGCGCTGACCGAAGGCAGCCATGACATCATGCTGTTCTCGGATGGCGGCAAAGCGGTGCGATTCGACGAGAATGACGTGCGCGCGATGGGACGCGGTGCGCGCGGTGTGCGCGGCATGAAACTCGCCGTCGAGCACAAGGTCATCTCTCTGCTGGTGGCGGAAAACGAACAGCAATCGGTGCTCACCGCGACCGAAAACGGATATGGCAAGCGTACCAGCATCACCGAATACACGCGTCACGGGCGTGGTACGCAGGGCATGATGGCGATTCAGACCAGCGTGCGTAATGGCCGCGTGGTGGCCGCGACGCTGGTGCTGCCGGAAGATGAAATCATGCTGATCACCGATGGCGGTGTGATGATCCGTACCCGCGTGAGCGAAATGCGGGAGATGGGCCGCGCCACGCAGGGTGTGACGCTGATTAGTCTCGATGCAGGCCAGAAACTGATCGGTCTGGAGCGGGTGATGGAGCGGGATGAACCCGAAGCCGAAGGCGAGGAAGAAAGTCAGCCTGAATAAGTTTTAATTTGGATTAAGAACGCATTCCAGGGTATTGATAATGAGCACAATATACAATTTCAGTGCAGGACCTGCGGTATTGCCGAAAGCGGTGCTGGAACAGGCGCGCGACGAGCTGGTTGAGTGGCACGGCAGTGGCATGTCGGTGATGGAAATGAGCCATCGCGGCAAGGAATTCATGGGTATCGCCGCGCAGATGGAGGCCGACTTGCGCGAGTTGATGGGCATACCGGCGAATTACAAAGTGTTGTTTCTCCAAGGCGGCGCGTCGAGCCAGTTCGCCATGGTGCCAATGAATTTGCTGCGTGGCAAAACCAGCGCCGATTATGTCAATACCGGCGAGTGGTCGGGAAAGGCCATCAAGGAGGCCAAGCGCTACGGCGCGGTTAACGTGGTCGCCAGTTCGGCTGACAAGCAGTTCAGTTATGCACCGATTCAGTCAGCGTGGCGCTGCGACGCCAACACCGCCTATGTGCATTACACGCCCAATGAAACCATCGGCGGGGTGGAGTTCCACTGGACGCCGGAGACCGACGAGGTGCCGCTGGTAGCGGATATGTCTTCGAATATCCTGTCCAAGCCGATTGATGTGAGCCGGTTCGGGCTGATTTATGCCGGGGCGCAAAAAAATATCGGTCCAGCCGGGCTGACCATTGTCATCGTGCGCGACGACCTGATCGGTCAAGCGGTGGCGGGTACGCCCACCATGTATGACTACAAGACTCACGCCGATAACGACTCGATGTACAACACGCCGCCGACCTACGCGATGTATATCGCCGGGCTGGTATTCCAGTTGCTCAAGCGCGAAGGTGGTCTGGTCGAGATGGAAAAATGCAACATCGCCAAGGCGGACCTGCTGTACGGCTGCCTCGACGCCAGCGATTTTTATAGCAGCCCGGTAGCGCGGGAAAACCGCTCGCGCATGAATATTCCGTTCACGCTGAAAGATGCGGCGCTCGACGAGGCTTTCCTCAAAGGCGCGAGCCAGAACGGTTTGCTGCAACTCAAGGGCCACCGTTCAGTTGGCGGCATGCGTGCGTCGATCTACAACGCCATGCCGATTGCAGGTGTGGCGGCGCTGGTGGACTACATGAAGTCGTTCGAACAACAGCATGGCTAGCACGCGGCGCATCCTGACGCTCAACGCCATCTCGCAAACGGGATTGGCGCAGTTGCCTGCAAGCTACGTGGTGGGCGCGGATATTGCGCAGCCAGACGCCATCCTGGTACGCTCGGCCAAGCTGCACGACATGATTATTCCAGAGTCGGTGCTGGCCATCGGTCGTGCCGGTGCAGGCACCAATAACATCCCGGTTCCAGCGCTGTCAGCGCGCGGCGTGCCGGTGTTCAATGCGCCGGGTGCCAATTCCAATGCGGTCAAGGAACTGGTCATCGCCGGGTTGCTGATGGGCGCGCGCAATCTGATTCCTGCAATTCGTTTTGTCGAAGGCCTGACGGGTGACGATGAGGCCATGCAAAAAGCTGCTGAGGCGGGCAAGAAAACCTTTGCCGGGACTGAGCTGCCAGGCCGCACGTTAGGCGTGATCGGGCTGGGTGCAATCGGCTCGCTGGTGGCGGATGCTGCCATCAAGCTCGGTATGAACGTGATCGGCTTCGACCCCGCCATCACGGTCGAAGCCGCGTGGCGCTTGCCTGCACAGGTCAGAAAAGCCAACAGTGTGGAAGAGGTGGTGAAAGCCGCCAGTTTCATCAGCGTGCACGTGCCCCTGCTGGAAGCCACCCGCAATCTGATTAACGCCGAGCGCATTGCGCTGATGCAGCCCGGCACGGTGCTGCTTAATTTTGCGCGTGAGGGGATTGTTGATAACACAGCAGTGCTGGCGGGTTTGCAGTCCGGCCAGCTGCACGCGTACATCAACGATTTCCCTGCTGTTGCCCTGCAAGGCCAGCGCGGCGTGGTATGTCTGCCGCACCTGGGTGCGTCAACCATGGAAGCCGAAGAAAATTGCGCCGTGATGGTGGCGCGGCAAGTGACCGATTATCTGGAAAACGGCAATATCCTCAATGCGGTCAATTTCCCCAACATCGATATGGCGCGCGAGTCGGCTTACCGCGTCGCCATTGCCAACGCCAACGTGCCCAACATGCTGGGACAGATTTCCACCGCCATGGCGCAGGCCGGGCTCAATATCCACACCATGGTGAACAAATCGCGCGGCGAGATGGCGTATACCCTGGTGGACGTGGACAGTGTGGTGCCCGATTCCGTGGTGAAGCAGCTGTGCGCCATCAGCGGCGTGCTGGCAGTTCGTTATTTGCCGGTTGAGTAACTGATCATGTCTGAAAATCTACAACATTTGCGCGATCAGATTGATGCGCTCGATGCGAGCATATTGCAGCTCATCAATCAGCGCGCGGCGCTTGCGCAAAGCATAGGCCGTCTGAAAAACGGCAGCGTGTATCGCCCCGAGCGTGAAGCGCAGGTGCTGCGCCGCATCAAGGAACTCAATCCCGGCCCGCTGGCCGATGAAGTTGCCGCGCGGCTGTTCCGCGAAATCATGTCGGCTTGCCTGGCGCTGGAAAAGCCGCTTGCGGTGGCGTTTCTCGGCCCGCTGGGCACGTTCAGTCAGTCGGCCGCCATCAAGCAATTCGGCCATGCCGCTGCGATGCATCCGTGTGCTTCGATAGATGAGGTATTTCGTGATGTGGCAGCGGGCAATGCCGATTACGGCGTGGTGCCGGTGGAAAACTCGACCGAAGGCGCCATCAACCGCACGCTGGATTTGTTGCAGGACACGCCACTTAAAGTGTGCGGCGAAGTCGATCTGCGTATTCATCATCATCTGTTGCGCAAACATGCCGGGCTGGAGGGCGTGACGGTACTGTATTCGCACGGCCAGTCGCTGGCGCAGTGCCACGAATGGCTCAACCGCCATCTGTCCGAGGTACCGCGTATGCAGGTCGCCAGCAATGCCGAAGCGGCGCGTATGGCGGCGGCGGATGAGACCGCGCTGGCCATCGCGGGCGAAGCCGCTGCCGAAATTTACGGCCTGACGCGGCTGCATGACAATATCGAAGACGAACCGGATAACACCACACGTTTCCTGGTCATCAGCCAGCACGACGCCAGCGCCTCCGGGCGCGACAAAACCTCGCTGCTGATGTCAGCGCATAACCGCCCCGGTGCGGTGGTCGAGCTGTTGCAACCGCTGGCGCAGCATGGCGTGTCGATGACAAAATTTGAATCGCGCCCGGCGCGTTCCGGGTTGTGGGAATACGTGTTTTTTGTTGATCTCGAAGGCCATCGCGACGACGCGCCCGTCGCCGCCGCACTGGCTGCGCTGCATGATAAAGCGGCATTTCTGAAAATTCTCGGGTCTTACCCTGTCAGCGTGTTGTAACTACCATGAATCTGTGTGACCAGTCTCCGCACTATATCCGTGCTATCGCCCCATATCAGCCGGGTAAACCCATCGCCGAACTGGCGCGTGAACTCGGTCTGGCCGAGCACAATATCGTCAAGCTGGCGTCCAATGAAAATCCGCTCGGGGCCAGCCCCAAGGCGCTGGAAGCAGTCGAAAATGCGCTTCATGACATCGCGCGTTATCCGGATGGCAGCGGCTTTGAGCTGAAAACGGCGCTGGTGCATAAATTTGGCGTGACTGCAGCGCAGATCGTGCTGGGTAACGGCTCCAACGACATTCTCGAAATGGTGGCGCGCGCGTTTCTGGCACCCGGCTGTTCGGCGGTCTTTTCGCAGCATGCGTTCGCAATTTATCAGCTGGCGACGCAGGCGGCGGGTGCCGAGGGCATTACCGCAGCGGCACGCGAATATGGTCATGACCTCGACGCGCTGCTGGCTGCCATTCGCCCGGATACACGCGTGGTGTTCATCGCCAACCCCAACAATCCCACCGGTACCTGGTTGACCAATGCCGACATTCTGGCGTTCTTGCAGCGCGTACCGGCGCATGTCATCGTGGTGCTGGACGAAGCCTATGGCGAATATCTGCCGCAAGATCAGCAATCCGACGCGCTGGCGTGGCTGCAGCAGTTCCCCAATTTGATCGTCAGCCGTACCTTTTCCAAGGCCTACGGTTTGGCAGGGCTGCGCGTTGGCTATGGGCTGGGCAGCGCGGCGGTGGCGGATATGATGAATCGCGTGCGCCAGCCGTTTAATGTCAACAGCCTGGCTCTGGTGGCGGCGGCCGCGGCGTTGGCCGATGACGATTTCATCGCGCGCAGTTATGCGCTGAACCAGCTTGGCATGCGTCAGATTATCCAGGGCGCGTTGTTGCTGGGGCTGGATTACATCCCGTCGTATGGCAATTTCGTCGCTGTACGCGTGGGCGATGCGGCCAGCATGTACCAACGTCTGCTGCGCCACGGTGTGATTGTACGTCCCATCGGCAACTACGGAATGCCCGAATACCTGCGCGTCAGCATCGGGCTGGCGGCTGAAAATACCCAATTTTTGCAGGCGCTGGAAAGCGTCATCAAGGAGCAAGCATGATTATTGTAATGAGCCCGGAAGCCAGCGAAGGCCAGATTGAAGCTGTGGCCAAGCGGGTCAAGGAATACGGTTGCGACACCAATATCTCGCGCGGTACCGAGCGCACCCTCATTGGTGCTATCGGCGATGAGCGCCGCATCGACCAGGAACTCATCGACGCCATGCCGGGGGTAGAGCAATCGATGCACATCGTCAAACCCTACAAAATCGTGGCGCGCGAGTGGCACAAGGAAAACAGCGTCATCGACATCAAGGGCGTGCCCTTGGGTGGCAACACCATCCAGATTATTGGCGGCCCGTGCTCGGTGGAAACCCAGCAACAGATGGACGACGCCGCGCGTTTTGTGAAAGAAGCGGGCTGTCGTCTGATGCGTGGCGGCGCGTTCAAGCCGCGCACCAGCCCGTATGCGTTTCAGGGCAAGGGCGTGGAAGGNNCGCAACATGCAGAATTTCGATCTGCTCAAGGAAGTCGGTCGTACCAACACGCCGGTGATCCTCAAGCGCGGCATGTCGGCGACCATTTCAGAATGGCTGATGGCAGCTGAATACATCGCAGCGGGTGGCAACCACAACATCATTTTTTGCGAACGCGGCGTGCGCAGCTTCGAGACCTATTACCGCAACATGCTCGACGTCACCGCGATTCCGGTGCTGAAAAAGGAAACCCATCTGCCGGTGATCGTCGATCCATCGCACGCCGGCGGCAAAGCCTGGATGGTGCCTGCGCTGTCACGCGCCGCGATTGCTGCGGGTGCCGACGGCTTGTTGGTGGAAATGCATCCCAAGCCGTGCGAGGCATGGTGCGACGCCGACCAGGCATTGAATCCGGAAGAATTGAAGAACTTGATGGGTGAGTTGGGCGGCATCGCCCGGATTCTTGGACGCACGATTTAATCCCCGTCGATGCCGTTTTTCATCCAAAAATTGGCCGTGCTGGGCGTCGGCCTGATCGGCGGCTCGGTCGCACTGGCACTGAAACAGGCCGGTGCAGTGGGCGAAGTGGTGGGCTATGGGCGCAGTCAGGCCAATCTTGATCATGCATACAGCCTGGGCGTCATCGACCATATCGCGACTAACCTGGCGGTAGCAGTGCAGGGTGCCGACGCGATACTGCTGGCGGTGCCGGTGGGACAAATGGCGGCGTTGATGCAGGCGATTGCGCCGCACCTCGGTGCCGACACGCTGGTGACTGACGCGGGCAGTACCAAGCAGGATGTGGCGGCGCTGATGGCGCAACATCTGCCTGCACACCTAGCCAATTGCGTGCCGGCGCACCCCATCGCGGGCGCTGAAGCCAGTGGCGCCAGCGCAGCACGGGCGGATTTGTTTGTCGGCAAAAATGTCGTGCTGACGCCCTTGTCTGCCACCAGCCCGGCAGCAGTGGCACGCGTTAGTGCCCTGTGGCAGGCTTGTGGCGCCAAACTCAGCAACATGACGGCAGTCGAGCACGATGCGGTTTTTGCGGCGGTGAGCCACTTGCCGCATCTGCTGGCATATGCGCTGGTCGATATGCTGGCGCAGCGTGACAACGCCGAGACGCTGTTTAAATTTGCTGCCAGCGGGTTTCGCGATTTCACCCGCATCGCCGCCAGCAGCCCGGAAATGTGGCGCGACATCGCATTGGCCAATCGTAACGCCTTGCTGGCTGAACTGGCCCACTATCAGACACACTTGCAGCACCTGCAGGCGGCGCTCAGCGCTGCTGATGGCGCGGCACTGGAAGCGGTATTCCGGCGCGCCCAGGCAGCGCGCGCGCCGTGGTTGGCGGCCTGAGTGCCGCTGTAACTCTCATTCATACGGCGACTGTTTTCGCCTCGTACACTGGCATGGACTTCCTCGATCTTCCTCCCCTCAATGGCGCGCATGGCACAGTCAAGCTGCCCGGTTCCAAGAGCATTTCCAATCGTGTCTTGCTGCTGTCGGCGCTGGCACAAGGCACGACCCTGGTCAAAGACCTGCTCGATTCCGATGACACACAGGTGATGCTGGCGGCCTTGACGCAACTTGGCGTGCAATGGACACGCCAGGGCGACACGCAGGATTACAGCATAGAAGGCGTGGCCGGGGCGTTTCCGGTCAAGCAGGCGACGTTGTTTCTGGGCAACGCGGGCACGGCGTTTCGCAGCCTGACGGCGGCGCTGGCGCTATCTGACGGTGATTACACGCTGTCCGGCGTGGCGCGCATGCACGAGCGCCCGATTGGCGATCTGGTCGATGCCTTGCGCCAGATGGGCGCGCAGATTGATTATCTCGGCACGCCCGGTTATCCGCCGTTGCATATTCGCCCGGCGCAGCCGCATGCAGTTGGAGAGATCAGCGTGCGTGGCGATGTATCGAGCCAGTTTCTCACCGGTTTACTGCTGTCGGCACCGCTTACCGGACGGGCGCTGACCGTGCGCGTGGCAGGCGAGCTGATTTCCAAGCCTTATATCGAGATCACGCTGAATCTGATGCGGCGCTACGGTGTGCTGGTCGAGCGCACCGATTGGTCGAGCTTTAACCTGGCGGCTGGGCAAGTGTATCGCAGCCCGGCAGAGATTTATGTCGAAGGCGATGCGTCGTCGGCCTCCTATTTTCTCGCGGCCGGCGCAATCGGCGGCGGTCCGGTGCGGGTCGAGGGGGTGGGCAGCGCCAGCATCCAGGGCGATATTCGTTTCGCCGAGGCGTTGCAGCTGATGGGCGCGCAGGTCGAGATGGGCGATAATTGGGTGTCGGTGTCATCCAGCGTACGCCTGCACGGCATCGACGCGGATTTCAATCATATTCCTGACGCCGCCATGACCATTGCCGTGGCCGCGCTGTTTGCCGAGGGTAGTACCACGCTGCGCAATATCGGTAGCTGGCGGGTGAAAGAGACCGACCGGATTCACGCCATGGCGACCGAGTTGCGCAAGGTCGGCGCAACGGTGGAAGAAGGCGCGGACTCCTTGCGCGTCACGCCGCCAGCGCAATTACAGGCAGCGACCATCGATACCTACGACGACCACCGCATGGCAATGTGCTTTTCGCTGGTGGCGCTAGGCGGCGTGGGCATCCGTATCAACGACCCGCAATGCGTCAACAAGACTTTCCCCGGCTATTTCGACGTGTTTGCGCAGATTACACAGGCGGTTCCGGTAATTGCCATTGACGGGCCGTCGGCGTCAGGCAAGGGCACCGTGGCCGGGCGTGTGGCTGAAGCGCTGGGCTTTCATTATCTTGATAGCGGTGCGTTGTATCGGCTCACTGCGCTGGCTGCGGCCAGGCACAGTGTGGCGCTGGAGGATGAAGCAGCGCTGGCAGCACTGGCATTGAATCTGAATGTGGCTTTTGCTGCAGATAAAATTTGCCTGGAGAGTGAGGACGTCAGCGATGCCCTGCGTACCGAGGCGGTCGGCAATGCAGCTTCGATAATCGCTGCGCTCCCCGCCGTGCGTGCTGCGTTGCTGGCGCGGCAACACGCGTTCCGCCAGGCGCCGGGATTGGTGACCGATGGCCGTGATATGGGCTCGGTGGTGTTCCCTGACGCGGTGACCAAGGTATTTCTTACCGCCAGTGCCGAGGCGCGTGCAGAACGACGCTATAAGCAGTTGAAGGAAAAAGGATTCAGTGCTAATCTAGAAAACTTGCTGGATGAACTACGCGAGCGTGATGCACGCGATGCAGCACGTAGCGTAGCCCCACTACAGCAAGGTGCAGATGCCAGCCTGCTGGACACCACGCATTTGAGCATTGACCAGGCGGTTAATGCCGTGCTCGGTGAATATAAGGCGAAGCAAATTGCCTGATTCCGGCCTTCGGATCAGGTTTTTTTAACGAACCCCGCAAAATTTCGCGGATATTAAGGTCTTTACCCTACATGATGTCTACCGTTTCCCCCTCTACCGATTCCATGATGGAAAGTTTTGCTGCTCTGTTTGAAGAGAGCTTGACCCGCCAAGAACTACGCGCCGGTGAAGTTATCACCGCCGAAGTCGTTGGCATTGACGACAATTTCGTCACCGTCAACGCCGGGCTGAAGTCCGAAAGCCTGATTGCAATTGAAGAATTCCGTACCGATCGCGGCGAACTCGAAGTCCAGATTGGTGACTTCGTCAGTGTGGCGATCGAGATGCTCGAAGACGGCTACGGCGCAACCAAACTGTCGCGCGACAAGGCCAAGCGCCTGGCTGCCTGGATCAGCCTCGAAAAATCGATGGAAGACGGCGAAATCGTGACCGGTATGGTCAACGGTAAAGTCAAGGGCGGTCTGACCGTCATGGTGAATGGCATTCGCGCCTTCCTGCCCGGCTCGCTGGTGGATATCCGCCCGGTCAAGGACACCGCCCCGTACGAAAACAAGGAAATGGAATTCAAGGTCATCAAGCTCGACCGCAAGCGCAACAACGTGGTGGTTTCACGTCGTGCAGTGCTGGAACAGAGCATGGGTGCCGATCGCCAGGTGCTGATGGAAAGCCTGAAAGAAGGCGCCATCGTCAAAGGCGTGGTCAAGAACATCACCGACTATGGCGCATTTGTGGATCTGGGCGGTATCGATGGTCTGCTGCACATCACAGACATGGCTTGGCGTCGTGTCAAGCATCCATCCGAAGTGGTACAGGTGGGTGACGAAGTCGAAGCCAAGATTCTCAAGTTCGATCAAGAGAAAAACCGCGTTTCGCTGGGTATCAAGCAGCTGGGTGATGATCCTTGGAGCGGTCTGTCGCGTCGCTATCCTACCGGCACCCGCATGTTCGGCAAGGTGGCTAACCTGACCGATTATGGCGCATTCGTGGAAATCGAGCCGGGCATCGAAGGTCTGGTGCACGTGTCCGAGATGGACTGGACCAACAAGAACGTGCATCCGTCCAAAGTCGTGCAACTCGGCGACGAAGTCGAAGTCATGGTGCTGGAAATCGACGAAGAGCGTCGCCGCATCTCACTCGGCATGAAACAGTGCAAATCCAACCCTTGGGATGATTTCGAAATCAACCACAAGAAGGGCGACAAAGTGCGCGGCCAGATCAAGTCGATTACCGACTTTGGCGTGTTCATCGGTCTGCCTGGCGGTATCGACGGTCTGGTACACCTGTCCGACCTGTCCTGGAGCCAGGCTGGCGAAGAAGCTGTGCACAACTTCAAGAAAGGCGACGAAGTTGAAGCGCTGGTGCTGGCCATTGATGTTGAGCGCGAGCGCATCTCGCTGGGCGTCAAGCAGCTGGAAGGCGACCCGTTCAACAACTTCGTGGCCACCTTCGACAAGGGCAACATGGTCAAAGGCACGGTTAAATCCATGGACGCCAAAGGCGCTGTGATTCAACTGGCTGACGAAGTGGAAGGCTACCTGCGTGCTTCAGAGCTGTCGCGTGACCGTGTTGAAGACATTCGCACCCACCTGAAAGAGGGCGACGAAGTCGAGGCGATGATCATCAACGTGGATCGCAAAAACCGTAGTATCAACCTTTCAGTTAAAGCCAAGGACAACGCAGAACAAAGCGAAGCGATGCAAAAGCTGGCCGGCGATCAGCAATCCGCCAGCACGGGTACCACCAATCTGGGTGCTCTGCTTAAAGCCAAGCTTGACAATAAAAACGTCGAGTCCTGAAAGGCGCGTCCATGACCAAGTCTGAGCTGATTGTGCGGCTGGTTGCGCGTTATCCGCAACTGGTCGCGACGGACGCGGAAATGGCTGTCAAGACCATACTCGACGCCATTTCCAAAAACCTGGCAGAGGGCGAACGGATTGAAATTCGCGGTTTCGGTAGTTTTAGTCTGAATTACCGTCCACCGCGGATTGGACGCAATCCCAAGACCGGTGAAAAGGTGGAAGTGCCCGAAAAGCGCGTCCCTCATTTCAAGGCAGGTAAAGAATTGCGTGAGCGCGTCGATTGCACGTCGGCGTAAATCACAAGTAGCAAAATTAAAAACGGCATGTCGCGAGATATGCCGTTTTTTTTGTTCGTCTTTATTGCTGCGATGCTGAGGGTTTTGAAACACCTTGTGTGCCGTAAAAACCCGCTTACCCGCCGGTCCAATTGAGATTTCTGGGTTAAAATCACGCATTAGATTGGATTGGGCAACGGTATATGCATTATCTCGGTTGGCTTTTGAAAGGCGCTTTGTTTATTCTGCTGTTGGGATTTGCGGCGCGCAACAGCGATGTTGTCACGCTACGTTATTATCTCGGCTATGAGTGGCAGACACCGTTGGTGCTGGTGATACTGGTGTTTTTTGTAGCGGGTGCGGCAGTCGGTGTGGCAGCGTGCATGGGCTATCTGTTTCGTCAGCGACGCGAGCTGGTGGCGTTCCGCAAAAATGAGCAAGCACGCAAAATCCTGGCTGATGTTTCTTATCAGGCCGATAAAGACACGTGAAAACGATAATTAACCCGGATGCCCGCCGTCAGGCGCGTTAAAAAAACAGCATGGAATTTGAACTCTGGTGGTTGCTCGCGCTGCCATTATTTTTTGGCCTTGGCTGGCTGGCCGCGCGCGTGGATATTCGGCACGCCATGAGTGAATCACGCAGTTTGCCTGCGTCATATTTTAAAGGCCTGAGTTATCTGCTCAATGAGCAGCCTGATAAAGCCATCGAGGCATTTATTGAGGTCATGACGGTCGACAACGAAACTGTTGAACTGCACTTTGCCCTGGGTGGCCTGTTCCGCAAGCGCGGCGAAGTTGAACGCGCGATTCGTATGCATCAAAATCTGGTTGAGCGTGATGATCTGGCGCAGGAACAAAAACTCAAGGCATTGTCTGAATTAGGCCAGGATTATCTCAAGGCGGGTTTGCTGGACCGTGCCGAAGCCATATTCAATCAGATGGAAAACACGACCTATGCTAGTCAGGCACGCCGTTTTCTGCTGGATATTTATGTGCAGGTTAAAGATTGGCACAAAGCCATCGCCGCTGCGCGCGAATTGCAGCAAAGCTCGAATCAGACCTATCACACCGAAATTGCTCACTATTTGTGCGAACTGGCAAGTATCGAAAACGTCCACGGTGATAGCGCTGCCGCGCGTGCACATTTGCACGAGGCGCTGGAGGTGCATCGGGAATGCGTGCGCGCCAACCTGATACTCGGCGAGATCGAAGCCGCCAGCGGACGGC
This sequence comes from Betaproteobacteria bacterium, assembly GCA_003455595.1. GTDB lineage: Bacteria > Pseudomonadota > Gammaproteobacteria > Burkholderiales > Sulfuriferulaceae > Sulfuriferula. The sequence continues at coordinate 6,858 of DMQT01000278.1, read as the reverse complement.
AGGAAGCCGCCATTGCCATTTGGAAACGCGTGGAGAGCCAGAGCGTGGCGCACCTGGCACTGGTGACCGAGCGCATTATGGATTGTTACCGTGAACTGGGCCGTGAAGCCGAAGGCCTGGGCTGGTTGCGCGCGACGCTGGCGCGGCATCCTTCTTTCGAGATATTTAATGCGTTGTTTGTCGGCACATTGAAATTACAGGGTGCTGCCGCTGCCTACCAACTGGCGCGTGATGAACTGGCGCGCAGCCCCAGTTTACGCGGGCTGGATCGTTTCCTTGAAGCAGAATTGCTGGAGGCGCCAAGCGAGCGCCGCCACGACCTGCAAATCATCAAGGGTCTGGTGCAGAATTACAGTCAGCGTCAATCCATGTACCAGTGTGAAAGTTGCGGCTTCAAGGCGCGCAAGTTTTTTTGGCATTGTCCGGCATGTGGCAGTTGGGACAGCTTTCCGCCGCAGAAAAGAGAAGAATGAACGACCCTAAAATCATCGTCGCACTGGATTATCCCGACGCTGCCAGTGCCATGCTGCTGGTGCAGCAACTTGACCCGCAGCTGTGCCGCCTCAAGGTTGGCAAACAGCTTTTTACCGCAGCCGGGCCGGGGTTCGTAGAAGGACTGACCAAAGCCGGTTTTACTGTGTTTCTCGATCTGAAATTCCATGACATTCCCACTACTGTGGCGTTGGCGTGTCAGGCCGCCGCGCGGCTGGGCGTGTGGATGATGAATGTGCATGCTCTGGGCGGTGCGGCGATGTTGCAGGCGGCGCGTACCGCACTGGGCGAAGTACACGACCGTCCACGCCTGATTGCGGTGACTTTGCTCACCAGCATGGGGGCAGCGGATATGGCCGACATTGGCCTGCTCGGGTCACCGCAGGAAGCGGTGTTGCGGCTGGCGCGGCTGAGCCAGGTCAACGGGCTGGATGGCGTGGTGTGTTCCGCACAGGAAGCCAGTCTGCTCAAACAGGCGCTGGGTGCGGACTTTTGTTTGGTCACGCCGGGTATCCGTCCGGCTGACGCCGCATTGGGAGACCAGCAACGCGTCATGACGCCCATCGCTGCGCTCAATGCAGGTGCTGATTATCTGGTAATCGGTCGTCCGATTACGCATGCAAGCAGCCCATTACAGGCGCTGCTCAATATTCAAAATGAAATCGCTAATAGGGAGAGAAAAGCATGAAGATTACTGTAATTGGCACCGGCTATGTGGGCCTGGTGAGTGGCACTTGTCTGGCTGAGGTTGGCAACGATGTCCTGTGTCTGGACGTGGACGCAAACAAGATCGCGATTCTGAATGGCGGCGGCATCCCGATTTACGAGCCCGGCCTGGAGGACATGGTCAAGCGTAACGTGGCGGCGGGGCGGCTGCATTTCACCACCGATGTGGAAGCCGCCGTGCATCACGGCGAAATCCAGTTCATCGCGGTTGGCACGCCGCCGGATGAAGACGGCTCAGCCGATCTGCAATACGTGGTGGCTGCTGCACGCAATATTGGCAAACACATGACCGAGTACAAGCTGGTGGTGGACAAATCCACCGTGCCAGTGGGCACCGCCGACAAGGTGCGCGCCGCTTTGCAGGAGGAGTTGGATGCGCGTGGCGCCAAGCTGGCGTTCAGCATCGCGTCCAACCCGGAATTTCTCAAGGAAGGCGCGGCGGTGGAAGATTTCATGCGTCCAGACCGCATCGTCATCGGCACCGACAACGAGCACGCCACCCAGCTGATGCGTACGTTGTATGCACCTTTCCAGCGTAATCACGAACGCCTGATCACGATGGATATTCGATCCGCCGAGCTGACCAAATATGCTGCTAACGCCATGCTGGCGACACGTATTTCGTTCATGAACGAGCTGGCGAATCTGGCGGAAAAACTCGGTGCCGACATCGAAAACGTGCGTCATGGCATCGGCTCCGACCCGCGCATTGGTTATCACTTCCTCTACCCCGGCTGCGGTTACGGCGGTTCGTGCTTCCCCAAGGACGTGCAGGCCTTGCGTCGTACCGCGGCGGAATATGGCGCGCCGATGCATGTCATCGACGCGGTCGAAGTCGCTAATGATGCACAGAAGCATGTCTTGCTGGACAAGATCGTCGCGCATTTCGGCACCGACCTGAGTGGCAGAACATTTGCCGTGTGGGGTCTGGCATTCAAGCCCAATACCGACGACATGCGCGAGGCACCCAGCCGCGTGCTGATGGAGGGCTTATGGGCGCGCGGCGCAAAAGTCATTGCGCACGACCCGGCGGCGACCCACGAAACCCAGCGTATTTACGGCGTGCATCCGCAGCTCACCCTGGTCGATACGCCGATGGCGGCATTGCAAGGGGCTGACGCGCTGGCGATTGTGACCGAGTGGAAAGTGTTCCGCAGCCCGGATTTCAGCGCCATGAAAGCCGCGCTCAAGGCACCGCTTATTTTTGATGGCCGCAATCTGTACGACCCGGCCAGCGTACGTGCGGCGGGGTTTGAATACCTGGCCATCGGCCGCCAATGAGTCTGGCGCAACAGATCGCGGCGGCACGCATCCTGGTGGTGGGCGATGTGATGCTCGACCGTTACTGGTTTGGCGACGTGGCACGTATATCACCCGAAGCGCCGGTGCCGGTGGTCAAGGTCACGCGTCAGGAAGAGCGCCTCGGCGGCGCGGCCAACGTGGCGCGCAACGCCGCTGCACTGGGTGCGTCCACAGCATTGTTGTCGGTGATCGGCGACGATGAAGCGGGTACGGCCGTCACCCGGCTGCTGGGCGAGGACGGCATCGAAGCCCGGCTGCACCGCGACGCCACGCTGGATACCATCATCAAGCTGCGGGTGATTGGCCGTCAGCAACAACTATTGCGCATCGACTTTGAAACGCCGCCGAGTCACGACGTGCTGGCCGACAAGCTCGACAGCTTTCACGCCATGCTGCCGAATCATGACCTGGTAATTTTGTCCGACTACGGCAAGGGCGGGCTGACGCATATCAAGGCGATGATCGCAGCAGCAAACGCGCACAATGTGCCGGTGCTGGTAGACCCCAAGGGCGACGATTACAGCCTGTACCAAAATGCCACGCTGCTGACGCCGAACCGCAGCGAGTTCCGCGAAGTGGCCGGTAGCTGGAAAACCGAAGCAGAATTCCGTATCAAGGCAGAAGCGCTGCGCAATGCGTTGAATCTCAAGGGCCTGCTGGTCACGCGCAGCGAAGAAGGCATGACGCTGTTCACTGCAGATGGCGTATTTCATCAGGCCACGGTGGCGCGCGAAGTGTTCGACGTCAGCGGCGCGGGCGATACGGTAATCGCGACGCTGGGCGTGATGCTGGCAACCGGCATGGCGCTGGACGAAGCCGTCGGCTGGGCCAATCAGGCGGCGGGGATTGTGGTTGGCAAGCTTGGTACGGCGGTGGTGCACCCGGAAGAACTCTTTACAAAGGATTAATCATGTACCACATCGTCACAGGCGCAGCCGGTTTCATCGGTGCCAATCTGGTCAAGGCGCTGAATGAGCGCGGCATTATCGACATCATCGCGGTCGATAACCTGACCAAGGCCGACAAGTTCAAAAACCTCACCGACTGCGAAATCGCGGATTATCTCGACAAGCGCGAGTTCCTGGAACTCATCCATTCGGGTGATCTGGATGATGCAGTCGCGGCAGTGTTCCATGAAGGTGCCTGCTCCGATACCATGGAAACGGATGGCCGTTACATGATGGAGAACAACTACCGCTATTCGCTCGACGTGCTGAACTTCTGCCAGGAAAACAACGCCGCGTTTCTGTACGCGTCATCGGCTTCGGTGTACGGCGCGGGCAGCATCTTCAGCGAACAGCGCGAGCACGAATCGCCGCTCAACGTGTACGGCTATTCCAAGTTCCTGTTCGACCAGGCGGTGCGCCGCATGTGGGACGATAAAAGCGCGCAGATTGTCGGTTTTCGCTATTTCAACGTGTACGGCCCGCGCGAGCAGCATAAGGGGCGCATGGCGTCGGTGGCGCTCCACTTTTTCAACCAGTATCAGGCTAACGGCAAGGTCAAGCTGTTTGAAGGCTGCGATGGTTACCCCAATGGCGAACAGCGGCGCGATTTCGTGTCGGTGGAAGACGTGGTGGCGGTCAATATGTGGTTCCTAGAGCATCCCCAGCAGTCCGGCATTTTCAATCTTGGCACCGGGCGCAGCCAGACCTTCAACGACGTGGCGGTGGCGGTGATCAACACCTGCCGCGCGCATGCGGGTGAAGCGCCGCTCGATCTGGCCGCGCTACAGGCACAGGGCATCGTCAGCTACATGGATTTCCCCGAGGCGCTCAACGGCAAATATCAGAGCTTTACCCAGGCCGATATTTCTGCTCTGCGCGGTGCCGGTTACGACGCGCCGCTGCTAACGGTGGAGCAGGGTACGGCGCGTTATGTCGAAGTGTTGCGCGCCAAACAGGGGATGTAGCCATGCCGCAGTTTAAAAGCATCGAAGACTTTGTCGGCAACACTCCGCTGGTGCGGCTTAAACGCATGCCGGGTGAGACCAGCAACATCATTCTGGCCAAGCTTGAAGGCAACAATCCGGCGGGTTCGGTGAAGGACCGTCCGGCCCTGTCGATGATAGCCCGCGCCGAAGCACGCGACGAGATCAAGCCCGGTGACACCCTGATCGAAGCCACCAGTGGTAACACCGGTATCGCGCTGGCGATGGCCGCTGCCATGCGCGGTTACAAGATGATCCTTATCATGCCCGAGCACCTGTCCATCGAGCGGCGCCAGACCATGCGCGCCTTCGGTGCCGAAATCATGCTGACGCCGAAAGCAGGTAGCATGGAAGCCTCCATCGACCTCGCCAACGCAATGCAGGCGGCAGGGCAAGGCATCATCCTCGACCAGTTCTCCAACCCGGACAACCCGCTCGCGCACTATGAAGGCACCGGCCCGGAAATCTGGCGCGATACCGAAGGCAGCATCACCCACTTCGTCAGCAGCATGGGCACCACTGGTACCATCATGGGCACCTCGCGCTACCTGAAAGAACAAAATCCCGCGATCCGGATCGTCGGCGTGCAGCCCACCGAAGGCGCGCAAATCCCCGGCATCCGCAAATGGCCCGCAGCCTACCTACCCAAAATCTGCGACTTCTCGCGCATAGATCAGATGCTCTACGTCGGCCAGCATGACGCCGAAGAAACTACCCGCCGCCTGGCGCGCGAGGAAGGTATCTTCGCCGGTGTCTCGTCGGGCGGTGCGATGTTCGCGGCGCTGGAATTGTCTAAGCAAGTGGAAAATGCCGTGATTGTTTCCATCGTGTGTGATCGAGGGGATCGGTACTTGTCCACGGGGGTGTTCCCTGCGTGACTGGTTAGCCATTAAGACGCCGAGTTAGCGGCGGGGTTTTTGAATGAAGTGCGACAAAAAATGCTGGCCGCACAGGAAATAGCGTAGTCATTGAGAGAATAAAGCGGATCGAGGATCAGAGATCAGTATAGCGGCTATCGATAACAAAGCGAGCGACATCGAGGTTGAACCCGCGTCAAAAATCGGCAACGGCGGCAACCTCGGTTTCGAGGCGGAAATGTTTAAAGCAGCCGACCATCGTCACGCTGATCGACGACGCGATGCGCGCCCTCGAGAAGGACAACGAATCGTTCAATGAGACTGGAACCATAATATTGCAGTGGGTGGGAAGTATTTTGCAGAAAACCCGCCTATTCGTGCCTTTAAAGCGTCCTGTTTTGGGGTTCAAAAACCCATAATTTTGCACTTTGTCCAAAAGTGACGCATATCGTTGCAACTTGTCTGCTGCGGCGCGTTCCGGTTTCCGCTGCAAACCAGCCGGTCGCCGCGAAGTCATGCCTGCCGGGAAACCATCTGGTGAGAACGGGTAATTTCCGGACGTGCCGTGTTACAATTTTTTAAGTCTATTATTATAAGAATTCAACAGCCCGTGACAGAACATCTTCTAGAGGGAAAAAGCCTTGAGTGGCTTTTGGAATCCGCCACCGATGCAATGATCATCACCGACCGGGAAGGTCGGATCATTCTTGCCAACCCCCCGGTCGAACGGCTTTTCGGCTATCCACTCAAGGAACTGATCGGAAAGCCGATGGAAATCCTGCTGCCGGAACGTTTCCGGCGGGCACACGGCTCCCAGCGCACGGGTTATTTCACCCAGCCCAGCGCGCGCGTTATGGGGACGGGAATGGAGCTTCTCGGCCAGCGCCAGGACGGCAGCGAGTTCCCGGTGGACGTGAGCCTCTCCCCGCTCAAGACCGAGCAGGGGATGCTGGTGATGGCGACGATTCACGACATCACGCGCCGCAAGCAGGCCGAAGAGGCGCTGCGCGAGAGCGACGCACGCATGCGGGCAATCTTCGACACTGCCGTGGACGGCATCGTCACCATCGACGAACGCGGCATCATCGAACGTTTCAACCCTGCCGCCGAGCGCATGTTCGGCTACAGCGAGGCCGAGGTGGCCGGAAACAATGTTTCCATGCTCATGCCCTCTCCCTACCGCGAAGCACACGACGGTTACCTCGCCCGCTACCTGCAGACCGGCGAGAAAAAAATTATCGGCATCGGTCGCGAGGTGGTGGGGCTGCGCAAAGACGGCACATCCTTTCCCATGGATCTGGGGGTGGGCGAAATGCCCCTGAGCGAGCGACGTATGTTCGCCGGAACCGTGCGCGACATCAGCGAGCGTAAGCGCGCTGAAGAACAACGGGCGCTCTTGATGCACGAGCTGGAAAGTGCCAACGAGGAACTCAAAAGCTTCGCCTATGTCGTTTCCCACGACCTCAAGGCCCCGCTGCGCGCCATCGGCTCGCTGGCGGACTGGCTTTCCGCCGATTACGCCGACAAGTTCGACGCAGAGGGCAAGGAACA
>DMQT01000259.1 GCA_003455595.1 Betaproteobacteria bacterium | reverse complement strand
GACCGTGCCATCGGTACTGCCATCAATCACCACCCATACCGGATGCCAGTATTGGCGCGCAGCACGCACAGTTGCATAGACTTGTGCGCCAGGGTTATAGCTGGGAATGAGGACGAGGTGCGTAGTGGAAGGATTCATCATGCTGCGGTGTCAAAGCGTGCCGGGTGGATGAAAAGCCGAATCGACCACCAGCTCGTTGGCAAAGTAATCGTGTAATTCGGTCATGAACTGCTGGGTGTTTTGTGGCGGATCGAAACGCCGTCCCAGCCGCACCCGGTAAGTAATCGGCATGGCCGGTTTGCGGAACAGCGTCCAACCCTTGCTCAGGTAATGGGTATCGGTTTCGATCAACACGGTTTGCACCGGCACTTGCGCCTGATGCGCGATCAGTCCGATGCTGCCCTTAAGAGGGTTAACCGGATCGTGCGTGGTGCGGGTGCCTTCCGGAAATAGCAGCAGGTGGCTGCCATACTTGAAATCATCGACCGCCAGATGGATCATGTTGCGTACCGGTTCGCTGCGGATGTAGCGCGCCAAGCGGGCACCTGCGCCGAGAAAAATATTGTTCATCAGATTGGCTTTGAGCACGCAGGCGACGTTGGGCAGGCGCGAAATCACCATCACCGCATCTAGCAGGCATGGGTGATTCGGCGCGATGATGAGCGGCAGCTCGTCACGCAAGGCATCCAGTGCGCTCAGGTCGAAATGACAACGACGCGACAGGCTCAGGCTGGCCAGATACATGCGAAACGCCGCCATGACCACCCAGCGGCCAAGTGGTCGCCCCCAGCGTTCAGGCAGCAATGGGTAGAGAATGACCGCGACCAGCGTCCAGCCCAGACATTGTATGCCCAGCCAGAACAGCCCCAGATACAGCACCAGGTAATCATAGAGTTCCAGCAACCGACGCGTCATGCTGTTGGCACAGAGGCGCTTGCCTCGATTTCGACCAGCAAGTCCTGGCGACATACGTCGGCTTGCAGAAAAACCGCATCAAAGCTTGTGCCTATCTGCGTCTGCATGACCGCCTGAATTGCCGGGAGATCGGCAGCATGACGCACGTATACGCGATAGAACAGGTTGCCGAGCGTAATTGAGGCATAACGCGACTCGCGGTTCGCCGCCTGCACGATGGCTTCGATATTGGCCAGTGTTTCGCGCGTTTGTGCCTGTACATCCGTCGGGTGCACGGTAGCATGGCCGACAATGCTGGCGGTGCCGGAGATGAATAAAATCGCATGCGTATCCATACGAATCAGGCTGGCGCGCGAAAAAATCGGGCTGCGTGGGCCATAGTCTTGCGGGTAGTCATAGGCACTCAGCTGGCGCGGATTTTCGATTGCCAGCGCTGGCATGCGACCGGCCAGAAAAGCAATGCTCAACGGCCCATTTGCAGCCCCCAGCGCGCAGGCGGCAGGCACGTTGCCCGCCACATCCCGCTTACTGGCCATAAAGGCATCCTGTCGGCCCAGATTGAACTGGCGATAACGCTCCAGATTGTCGCTATGGCCGTTAATGTCGGCCATGTAATTCCAGAAACGGTACACAAACGGGAAATCAAGCGCATCCAGCAACGCGAATATTTGTCGATAGGCGCGCTCGGTGGTGCTTTGCAGTGGGCTGGCAAGTGCCGATTCGGCGTCTTGCTCATCAAGCTGGACGACCCCAAACAGCAGGCTGTCGTCATGCCGGTAACGAATGTCGCCGGACTGATCCGACGTCAATTTTGCGGCGCTGAGCCAGACTTCGCACATCGCCGCTGTGTGCGCCGATGTAACCGGTGTTGCCTGCATGTAATCCAGCACCGGCATGGCTATGTCGATATGTGGCGCGTTGCCTGCAGGTTCACAAGGTGTGGCCGAAAAACAGATGGCGCCCAGCACCTGCGCCTGCCACGCGGCAGGTTGTTGCATAAATGCTGCACAAGACAGGTTCTGGCTGTTCAATACCGCAAAACCCTGGCTCATTAGCGTGCCGCTACAGTCACATCATCTACCGGGCGGATATTCAGTTTGCGCATGCGCCGGGCGTGAATTGTGCGTCTCAGATTCATAAGCGAGCCCAGGTAATAAAGGGTCTTGAATATCCTGATAGACCCCCATATCGGGGTCTTGCCGAAGACATCGCCTGCCAGTACCGACAGCACGGCTTCTTTGGCGCGCAGCACATTGCGCGGCGTCATGAACATGTCGCGCATGGTCGGATTGGTGACACGGTAGATGAACCAGGAAAATACCTTTGGCGCGCCCCGCAGGCTGCGGTCGAATTTTTTCAGTGCAGCAGCGGCCTGCTCGGGATAGCGCAGGCAGGTATCTACAGTATCGGCACCGATGAAGGCACTTTGCATTGCCAGCATCACGCCGGAAGAAAATACCGGGTCGATAAAGATATACGCGTCACCCAGCAGCAAATAGTTGTCGCCATACGTGCGATCGCATACATAAGAAAAATTGCCGGTTGCCTCGGCGGCAGATTCCATTTTTGCTGGTTCCAGACGCGCCGCCAGCGGCGGGCACAGTGCGATGGTTTCTTTGAAAAAAACATCAAGCGGTTTTTTACCGCGCGTTTTCAGATAATACGGCCAGGTCACCGCACCAACACTGGTCGTGCCGTCGGCCAGTGGAATCAACCAGAACCAGCCATGTTCAAACCAGAAAATGCTGATGTCTCCCTCACTTTTGCCGGGGTTGCGCTGCACACCGGAAAAATGCGCATAAATGGCGGTACTGTTGTGTTTTTTGTTGCGTTGCTTGGCTTTCAGGCGAGTGCCGAGAAACGTGTCGCGTCCTGACGCGTCGAGCACAAATCGCGTATGCCACGATTCCACCCGGCCATCATCATGCCGAGCCTGCACGATTGCCCCCTGCGCTGCCGGCAAAAAAGCGACATCCTGAACCTGGCAGCCTTCGATGACGGTCGCATTTTTGGCTGCGGCATTGCGAATCAGGATTTCGTCGAACTCGGAGCGACGCACCTGATAAGACATGGGCATGGATTTATCCCACGCATCGGCAAACTCAAATCGTTGCTGGTGAGCGTGCCAGGGCGAGACAAATTCAGCGCCCCACTTTTCCATGCCGATGGCCTTGACGGCATCCGCTACCCCCAGCTTTTCCAGCAGGGGCAGATTGGCCGGTAGCAAAGATTCGCCAATATGAAAACGCGGGTGATGGGCTTTTTCCAGCAGCGTGACGCGGTGACCCCGTTCGGCCAGCAAAGTGGCTGCGGTAGCGCCTGCAGGGCCGCCGCCAATAACCAGAACATCACAAGTGGTATGACTTGCGCCTACGGGGGGGGCGGTATTGTTCATTTATACGTTTAACACAATGGACACGACCCCGAATTGTATCGTATCGCCATGACGCCGGTACGGTTTTTAGCCCTTCATGCAGCGGTAGGCAGCCAGTTCGGGTAGCAACAAGGGAACGGCATATTCGTATTCAAAGCACTGTTCGTCTGCTTTATTCGCCAGCCACACGCCAACCTTACAGAGTCACGAATCAAACCAACTAAGCAAGCACCCTCCAGCAGCGCGACGAGCTTTTTCTCGCTCATGGCGCCGATTTTGACCTGGGCAATTTTGCCGTTCTCGACCAGCACCAAGCTGGGCGTGGCAGCAATTCCAAAAGCGCGCGCCAGCGGCAGGGCCTCGGCCACGTCTATTTTGATCAAATTGCGATGGCTTGGCCGCAGCTGGTCAACCACCGGCGTCATGGCCCGGCACGGTCCGCAATGCACGCCAAAAAAGTAGTACACGCGGCGTGCATCGTCTGCTGCGGTGCCATCCACGCTGCGCGTGTCGGGTGCGGGCTGTCCCTGTGCCTGTTTGGCGCGCCAGAACGTCCACAATTGCAGTCCCGCCACGGCAAGGGAAAAAATCACCAATACGGCAATCAGCACGGTTTGCATGGCTGACTTTAAACCGCTGCATCCAGCGCGATAAACGCAACCAGCCGGTGCTCGCCACCGGGCGCTACTGTCACGCGGTCTTCTCCGGCGTTGACGGTCTCGACGCAGAGCATCTCCTGATATTCACCTTGCGCCATGTCAGCGAAGCCTTTTTCCTTTTCTATCCATGGGTTCCACACGACAGTTGAAGTGCTACCTGATTTTGCAACGCGGATTTTGCGCTTGAATCCGGCGTCATCAATCACGCAATCGCTTGTGGTATTGACGTACACACGGTCGGTTTCGCCGTCGAATGTCACCGCGCCGTGCTGGGTGGCTCGTGCAAAACCCAGCACCTTGTCGAGGTAGACGGTATCTTCCAGGCCAGTAACCTGGGTGCTGGCAATTGCACCGACGCGGAAATAAGTGTGCAGCCCCTGGGTGATCTCGAACGGCGCTGCACCGGTATTGCGGGTGACCAGCTCCATCTTGAGTGCGGCGCCCATCGTGACGATCAATTCCACGTCGAATGCGTGATCCCACAGCGCACGGGTGGATTCATCGTCTTTCATACCGAACCGGATGAATACGCTGTCGGCCACACCCTGCCCGGTTTCGCGGACTTCCCACAGCCTTGTGCGCACAAAGCCATGCGCGGGCTTGCCCTCGGCACCGGCACCAAACCACGGCCAGCATACCGGCACGCCGCCGCGCACGCCTTTGCCGGTCTGATACACCGCTGCGCGGCTCACCCACAGCACCGGTTGCTGGCCGGTGGGCTGCCATTCCAGCACCTGTGCGCCTTGCACGGCAATGCGTGCGCTGGCGTGCGCGGTGATGATTTCGACAACCGGGACGCCCGCAGCTGCGTCGACGAAGTGCAGTTTGCCTGCCAGACCGAACCGGGTGTTGAGTGCGCTGCTGTGATTCTCCATAACTAACTCCATGCGTAAGTGAGGTATACCGGCATCGGGAAATTCCGCGCCGACGGGTTGAAATCCGCTGCGGGCATAAAAGCCTGCAGCGTGGGTTTGGGCATTCAGATACAGCCAGCTCAGGGTTTGCTGACGGGCGGTTTGCAAGACTGCAGCGAGCAAGGCGCGCCCGGCGCCCTGCCCCCGAAAATCCTGCAACACCGCCATGCGGCCAATATGGCCGTCGGCCAGCAGGCGCGCGCAACCGACCGGCAACGTGCCAGCATATACCAGAAAATGAAAGGCGCGATGGTCCAGCCCATCCCATTCGAGCGCTTCGGGTACATTTTGCTCATCAATAAAAACGTGCCGCCGGATGCTGCCCAACTCAGCCGCATGACTCGCCCAGGTGACAACCTGTACCTGCATCAGGCGGCTTCCATGGTGTGGCTGCCTTCTTCCTGCTGCATCGCCCACAGCCGCGCATACACGCCGTTGTGCGCTAGCAATTCGCGGTGGCTGCCGCGCTCGACAATGGCGCCCTGCTCCATCACCAGTATCTGGTCGGCATCGACGATGGTAGACAAGCGATGCGCGATGGTCAGCGTCGTGCGTAAGCGGGCAATTTCTCTGAGCTCGGCCTGGATGATTTTTTCGGTGCTGGTATCGAGTGCGGAAGTGGCTTCGTCCAGAATCAGGATGGCCGGGTTCTTGAGCACGGTGCGGGCAATGGCGACGCGCTGTTTCTCGCCGCCGGAGAGCTTGAGGCCGCGTTCGCCCACGGTGGTATCCCAGCCTTTGGGCAGCGATTCGATAAAGTGCAGGATATGCGCCGCGCGTGCCGCCTCGATCACTTCGGCCCGGCTGGCTTCAGGCCGACCATAGGCGACGTTGTAATAAATGCTGTCGTTGAACAGCACAGTGTCTTGCGGCACGATGCCGATGGCGGCGCGCAAACTGGGTTGCGTGACGTCGCGAATATCTTGTCCATCAATGCTGATGCGGCCGCTGTTGACCTCATAAAAGCGGTACAAAAGCCGGGCAAGTGTCGATTTACCCGCTCCGCTGGTGCCTACCACCGCGATATTGTGCCCGGCGGGAATCTCGAAACTCACGCCGTGCAAAATGCTGCGGTCCGCATCGTAACCGAATGCCACGCTGTCAAACCGTACCACGCCGCCGTGCAATTGCAGCGGCGTTGCGCCCGGCGCATCCTGGATTTCGCGGTGTGTGCCCAGCAGCTTGAACAGGCGCTCGATGTCGGTCAGCGATTGCTTGATTTCACGATAAATCACGCCGAGGAAATTGAGCGGGATAAACATCTGGATCAGGAACGCATTGATCATCACCAGATCGCCAATCGTGAGCTTGCCTTCCACCACACCGCTGGACGCGCGCAACAGCATCACCGTGACGCCGATGGCGATGACCGCTGCCTGCGCCGCATTGAGCAAGCCCAACGAGGTCTGGCTTTTGACAGCGGCCGCTTGATAGCTGTGCAGATTGGCGTCGTAGCGGCGCGCTTCAAAATCTTCATTGCCGAAGTATTTGACCGTCTCGTAATTAAGCAGGCTGTCGATGGCTTTGGTACTGGCCTGCGAGTCCAGCTCATTCATTTTGCGCCGCAGGTGTGTGCGCCATTCAGTGATGGTGATGGTGAGGGCGATATACACGACTAAAACGGCCAGCGTGATGGCAGCAAAAATCCAGTCAAACTTTGCGAACAGTATGCCCGCCACCAGACTGATTTCGATCAGCGTCGGCAGGATGGAAAACAGGGTGAAATTAATCAGCGATGAAATGCCCCTGGCACCGCGTTCGATGTCACGCGAGACGCCACCGGTCTGGCGTTCCAGGTGAAAGCGCAGGGACAGATTATGCAGGTGGCGGAACACTTCAAGCCCGACACGGCGTATCGCGTGCTGGGTAACTTTGGCAAAGACAATGTCGCGCAAATCGGAAAAAACCGTGCTTGCCAGACGCAAAGCACCGTAGCCCAGCAGCAGCGCAACCGGCACCACTAGCGCGGCCTTGGGCTGATTCAACGCGTCCACGATATGCTTGAGCAACAATGGCACGCCCACCACCGCGAGTTTGGCGCCAATCAAAAAGCTCAGTGAGATGACGACGCGCCATTTGTATTCCCACAGATACGGCAGCAGTAATGTCAGGGTGCGCCAGTCAGCCACGCCGGGCTGGCCGCCGTCAGATCCGAAGCGACGCATGGGCAGTTCTCGATTAAAATAGGCGAATTCTCACTATTCTATCGGTACCATGCACGTTTACGGCATTTCCAATTGTTCTACGGTTAAAAAAGCGCTGGCGTGGCTGGATGAGCACGGCCTCAGTTACACTTTTCACGACTTCAAGAAAACCGGCACGACCCCAACCCAGCTTGCCGCGTGGGCGGAACAGGTGGGCTGGGAGAAACTGCTCAACCGGCAAGGCATGACCTGGCGTCAATTGCCGGATTCGGTCAAAGCCGTGATCACCACGGCGCCCGCTGCGTTTGCTCTGATGTCCGATAAGACCAGCTGTATCAAGCGTCCCGTACTGGAATATCGCGGGCGCGTACTGGTCGGATTCAACCTTGCGGAATACACCGCACTAACCGGAGATTGAGATGAAGAAAATCTGGCTTGCTGTTGCGTTGTTGTGCGTCACCCTGCCCGCTTGGGCAGGTAGCCCGGCGATTTACGAAAAACAGATCAAGGGTGATCTGGACAAGAACTACGACAAACTCTACAAGTCGCTTGAAGACAGCGGTTTTTACGTTATTTTCGAGCCAAATATCGGCAAGAATCTCGACGGCATGGCCAAGGAAATCGGCAAGGAATACAACCTGAACAAGCTCGAAGGCATCCGCAGCATGATTTTTTGCAATGCGCGCTATGCCAACCGGCTGTCCAATCTCGACCCGGCTGCTTTGGCGCTGTGCCCACTGCATGTCACGCTGATCCAGAAAGCCGATATGACGACGGTGCTGTTTGTAAAGCCCAGCGCAGTCGTGCAAAACGGTCCAGCCGCGCCGTTCGCGCTGGAAATCGAAGCCTCAGTGGAGAAATCCATTGACGCCGCCGCTCAATAGACACAAACAATATTTATGACCGATACCCTCGCCCTCACCCAGGAACTCATTTCCCGCCGCTCCAATACGCCTGACGACGCGGGTTGCCAGGATTTGATGCAAGCGCGTCTGGCACCACTCGGCTTCCGCTTTGAGACCATCACCTCGAATGGCGTCATTAACTTGTGGGCACGCCGTGGCGACGCCAGCCCGGTGGTATGTTTCGCCGGACACACCGACGTGGTGCCAAC